>NZ_JBPQTP010000005.1:0-123518 GCF_051386395.1 Micromonospora sp. URMC 106 | reverse complement strand
GGGGGGGGGGGGGGGGGGGGGGGCCCCCCCCACCCCCCGCTGATTCGCTGAGGAGTTCCCATGCCGGGTTTCGCCTACGCCGCCATCGCCGTGATCGGGGCGGTCGCCGTGCTCAACCTTGTCCTGACCCTGGCCCTCGCCCGGCGGCTACGTGAGACGCAGACCGCCACCGCCCACGACGGCGGGGCCGCCCCCGAGGTGCTGCCCGCCCCGGGCCTGGAGGTCACCGGCTTCCCGCACGTCGACCTGACCGCCGGCCGGCGCACGGTGGTCATGCTGACCCCCACCTGTCCGCCGTGTCAGACCCTCCTGGACACCCTCACCGCCGACGCCCGACGCTACCGGCACGACACCTTCGTGTTCATGATCGGCATGGCGGAGGAGACGGCGGCGATGGCGCCCCGCCTGGCCGACTTCGACACGGCGACCATCAACGAGGATCAGGCCGAGAAGGAGTTCGGGGTCAAGGGTTTCCCCGCCGTGCTGTCGGTCGTCGACGGCGTCGTCGTCAACTCCAGCCACCAGCTTCCGGTCCTGGCCTGAGGCATGACCACGCTGCGAGCCGCCCTGCGACTGGGCTGCGCAGACCCCAGGGCGCTCGCCGCCACGGTCGCCCTCGTCGTCATTGGCGCGGCGCCCCCGATCGGCGTCGCGTGGTTCACGAAGCTGCTGTTCGACGAGGTCGGCAGGGGCCGCTCGGCCGACCCGGCGACCGCCACCTGGTACGCCGTGGCGATCGCCGTCCTGGGCGCACTGGCGGCGATCGCCAGCCGCGTGTCCGGTTACTTCACCACAGCCCTGCAGAACGCGATCACGATCGCCGCCGACGTGCGGCTGTACCGCAAACTGAACACCTTCGTCGGGCTGGGCCCGTTCGAGCAGCCGGCACTGCGCGACCGGCTGGCGCTGGCCCAGCAGGCCGCCACCCAGGCGCCGTACGTGGTCGTCATGTTCGCGGTCGACGTGGCCCAGAACGTCGTCACCATCGGCGGTTTCGCCGCGATCCTGGCGTCCCTCTGGCCGCCGGCCGGCCTGCTCCTGCTCGCCGTGGCCGTGCCCGAGTTCCTCATCCAGCTGCGGCTGTCCCGGCGGGCCGCGCGGGCCGTGGAGGACAGCGCCGGCCTGTTCCGGGCCCGGTTCCTGTTCCAGACCGTGCTGACCGACCTGCGTGCCGTCCGGGAGGTGCGCCTCTACCACCTCGGCCGGTTCTTCCACGACCGGCTCACCGGGGCGGTGCGGGCGGCCTCCCGGATCGAGCTGGACGCCGCGCGGCACGCCACGGTCGTGCAGACCTGCTGGGCGCTGGCCGGTGCCGCCGTCACCCTCACGGCGACGGTGATCGCGGTGAACGCCGCGGTCCGCGGCCGGCTCAGCCTCGGCGACCTCACCCTGCTGTTGGCCGCGTTCGCCGCGACACAGAGCGGCCTGGCGGGCATCGCCGGCCAGCTCGGCGAGGCCGGCACGGCCGTGCGGCTGTTCCGGCACTTCGTCGCCGTCCTCGACAGCCCCGCCGACCTGGCCGACGGGACCCTGCCGGCGCCGCCGCTGCGCGACGGGATCAGGTTCGAGGACGTGTGGTTCCGCTACGACGAGGGCGGTCCCTGGATCCTCCAGGGCCTCGACCTCACGATCCCCGCCGGTGAGGCCGTCGGGCTGGTCGGCCTCAACGGAGCCGGCAAGAGCACCCTCGTCAAGCTGCTCTGCCGGTTCTACGACCCCGACCGCGGCCGGATCACCTGGGACGGCGTGGACCTGCGCGAGCTGCGGGTCGAGACGCTGCGCCGGCGGATGGGGGCGGTGTTCCAGGACTTCATGTGCTACGACCTCACCGCGGCGGAGAACGTCGGCATCGGCCGGCTGCCGCACACGGCCGAGCAGGTCGAGGACGCCGCCGCCCGCGCCGAGATCCACGACCGCCTCCGCGCCCTCCCCCACGGGTACGCCACGCTGCTCAGCCGCACCTTCGCCGACCAGGACGGCGAGCCCGGGGTGACGCTCTCCGGCGGGCAGTGGCAGCGGGTCGCGCTCGCCAGGTCCCTGATGCGCGCCGACGCCGACCTGCTCATCCTGGACGAGCCCAGCTCCGGGCTCGACGCCGACGCCGAAACCCGCGTGCACGCCTCGCTGGCCCGGATCCGCCACGGCCGCACCGGGCTCCTGATCTCCCACCGGCTCAGCACCCTGCGCGACGCGCAGCGCATCGTCGTACTGGACGCCGGACGCGTCGTCGAATCGGGCGCGCACGACGAGCTGATGGCGGCCGACGGCGAGTACGCGCGGCTGTTCCGCCTCCAGGCCGACGGCTACCAACTGGCGGTGTCATGACCGGCTGGCTGCGCCGCCGCTGGCGTCTGGTGGTCGTACGCGGGCACAGCATGGCGCCGACACTGCAGGACGGCGACCGGATCATCGTCCGGGTCGGGCGGACACCGGCCCCCGGTGACCTCGTCGTCTTCCGGGCCCGCGACGTCGTCCCGGGCGCGGACCTGACGTGGATGGTCAAACGAGTACACCGGGTCGAACCCGACGGTGCGGTGACGGTGCGCGGGGACAACGCCCGCAGCCAGGACTCGCGACATTTCGGGGCGGTGCCCCGCGAGGCGATCCTCGGCGTGGCCACAGGGAGGCGATGACACATGTACGTCGAGATCGGGTGCCGGGTACTGCTCGGCACGGTCCTGCTGGCGGCGGCGGTCGGCAAGGTCTCCGGGCGGGCCGCCTACCGCGAGTTCACGCAGTCGGTGCGCGACATGGGCTACCGGCCGGCCGGCCCACTGGCCGCGGCCGTGGTCGCCGGCGAGTTCACCGCCGTTGCCCTGCTTGCGGTGTTCCCGCTGGCCGGCTTCCTCTCCTCGGCCGCCCTGCTGCTCGCCTTCACCGCCGCCATCGCCGGCAACCTGCGGCGGGGCGGCGCCACCTGCCGCTGTTTCGGCCGCACGGCCGCGCCTCTGGGCCGGCACCACGTGTGGCGCAACGCGTTCCTCATCGGCTGCGCGATCGTCGGCGCGCTCGCACCGGCCGGCCCGGTGCGCCCGGGCGAAGCGGTCCTGGCCGTCGTCGGCGCGCTGATCGTCGGTGTGCTGGTCGTCATGCTGGACGACCTGCGCTACCTGTTGGGCGCACCCGACCGGACGTGACCTCCGAGCCGGTGGGATCGGCCGTCCACGGCGTTGCGCTCGTGCCTCCTGTCGACCGCACAGGGAGCGCGCTCATGCGCCACGCGACGGAGCGCCGGCCGTCGGATCCGGCGCCTACCGGGGACCTACCGAGCGTGCCGAGCAGAGGCCACGCGAGACTCAGGGCACGATCGCGTACAGCCGGTCGGTCGGGTCGACCACGGCGTTGAGTCGCGCCCCGACCTCCAGGCCCGGGTGCTCCTTGCACCGCGAGGCGGATGCGAACGGTTCGAATCCGGGCCCGCTGATCAGCAGGCTCAGCTCGATCCCGCTCTCCTCGCCGAGCGAGGTGGGCCGCACGGCGGTGATCTCGGCGGTTGCGGCGACCCCGACCGCCTCCAGCCGACGCTGGTCCCGTCGGGCACGGTCATCCAGCCGCGCTTCGCGCAGGGCCAGCATGACGCACGACCCGGTGACCCCGACCCCGGCGACCGCCATGATCCACCGGTTGACGGTGGGCTCGCCGGTGGCGAGGAAGGCGGCGGCGTACACCATGAACGGGCCGATCAGCAGCAGCGGGAGCCTCAGGGCCCGCGACACCAGCCGCCCGACTCCGCTGGGGGGCGGGTTCGCCTGGCGCGGCCCGTGGTCGGTGTCGGAGCTGGTGAGCGCGGTTCGGCCAGGCACGTGTCCTCGCGGCACCGTCGGCATGGCGTCACCCTAACGGATAATCAAGCCCGGCTGCCGCACTACACCGCGCCGTAACGGCGGCACCGGGGTTGTCCACCACGTCAGCGTTCACGATCGCTTTCGGCGCTGACGACCCGTGCCTGGGCGCAGGCCGGTACGGCTGGCCGGTCGCGCCGAGGCGACCGCGCGCGCTGACGGCCGCACAGGCAGAGCGGGCGCGACAACGGCGAGGCTGCCGCCGGGCACCGCGCCCGAGACCGTTCACGCTCGCCGTCACCTCGGGAACGACGAGGCCGACCGGTGCCGCCCCGGGACCGCCGACAGGTGGGCCCGGGCCGGCGCCCGGCGCCGTGATCCTCAGGAGGTCACTCCGGCATCGGATGTGCCCGGAGCCTGATCCCGAACCCCGCACGCGGCGCGGCCCGCCTTGAGGCAGGCCGCCGTGTCGACGACGCGGCGGGCCTGGTAGCGCGCCGCCTGCAGGGCCACCTCACCGGGTGGGCCGTCGCCGACGACGTGCGAGGTGCCGTAGGGGTTGCCTGACTGGAACTGAACGGGGTCGGTGTAGCCGGGGGGCACGATGATGCCGCCCCAGTGGTAGAACGTGTTCGCCAGCGCCAGGAGGGTGGATTCCTGCCCGCCGTGGGCGGTGTTGGAGGCGGTGAAGGCCGAGTACACCTTGTCCGCGAGCATTCCGTGGAACCACAGGGGGCCGGTGGTGTCGAGGAACGCCCTGAGCTGGCTGGCCGGGTTGCCGAAGCGGGTGGGGGCGCCGAACAGCACCGCGTCGGCCCACTCCAGGTCGTCGTGGCTGGCCTCGGCCACGTCGGCGGTGTCCTTCAGGTGTCGGTCCCACTCCGGCCTGGCGCTGACCGCCTCCGGTGCGGCCGTCTCGGCGACCTTGCGCAGCCGCACGTTGGCGCCGGCCTTCTCCGCGCCCTCGACGGCGGCTCGGGCCAGGGTATGTATGGTGCCGGTGGCGCTGTAGTAGATGACCGCGACGTTCACGGGTTCCATGCTCGGGTTCCTTCCTGTGCGGGTCCGACCGGTACGACGAGGCAGCCCTGCGAGATGTGAGGCGACGTCCCGGCCTCACATCTCGCCACGACGGCTCGTCGTAGGGGGTGAGGCAGATCGTCGGAGGAAGCCGGTGACACCATGACCAACCCATCCGGGCCGGGACACGGCCAGCCCGATCCGGGCCTGAGCGCGATCATGAGTGAGCGGCGTCAGCTGACCAACCTCGCGTACCGGCTGCTGGGCTCCCTGGCCGACGCCGAGGATGTCGTACAGGAGACCTACGCCCGCTGGTACACCATGTCGCCGCGGCAGCAGGAAGCCATCGACTCCCCCGGCGCCTGGCTGACGACCGTCGCCAGCCGGATCTGCCTCGACCTGCTCGGCTCGGCGCGGGCCAGACGCGAGCGGTACGTGGGCGAATGGATCCCGGAGCCGCTGCCCGACCGTGCGGAGTGGATCGGTGGGCGGCCGGGCGCCGGCAGCGAGGACCCGGCCGACCGGGTCACCCTCGACGAGTCGGTCAACATGGCCTTCCTCGTCGTGCTGGAGGCGATGACCCCGGCCGAACGCGTCGCGTTCGTCCTGCACGATGTCTTCCGCTACCCCTTCGCCGAGGTGGCCGAGATCGTCGGCCGGAGCCCGGCGGCATGCCGCCAGTTGGCCTCTTCGGCCCGCCGGCGCATTCGCGCCGCGCGACCCGGCCCGGTCCTGGTGGCCCAGCGTGCCGACGTCGTCAGGGCCTTCAAGCAGGCATGGGAGGCCAGGGACATCGACGCCCTCATCGGTCTGCTGGCCCCCGATGCCACGGCGACCGGCGACGGCGGCGGACTCGTCACGGCAGCGCTCCACCCGATCGAAGGCGCCGAGCAGGTCGCCCGCTTCTTCGCCGACCGGCCCGCCGCGGCGCCCGGCGTGACCCTCGAGGAGCGCACGGTCAACGGTCAGCCGGGGCTGGTGGCCCGACTGGACGGCGTCACCGTGTCGGTGATGGCGTTCGACGTCTCGGGTAACCGGATCAATCACATCTGGGCGGTACTCAACCCCGACAAGCTCCGCTCCTGGACGACGGGCTGACAGCCGCGCCATGCGCGGTCCCTGGTCCCGCGGCGGCGTTGGTCGTGCCCGCCGGTCCCACTCTTCGCGTGCCGATGGTTGTCCACGCCCGTGCGGTCAACTCCGAGCCCGCTGCTGTCATGTTGCTGGGAAGGAGAGTCGGCGTGGGCGACTGTGGGCGGCACCCGTTGCGGCTCCGTCCGTGGCATGATCCTTGGCCGTGCGCCCCACGCGTGTCCTGCTGATGGTGTCCATCACGACCGGCGCGCTGTCGGTCGTGACGGCACTGGTCTCCGCCGAGCGGGCCGCCACGCAGTCTGGTCTCGCCGCATCGGCGGCGCTTATCGGGTACGTGCTGTTCGCCGGCCCCACCCTGCCGCGCGTACGGCCGGCGCTGGCTGCCGGCATCGCCCTGTTCGCGGTGCCCACCACCGTGGAACTCTGGTGGTTCCCCGAGCGGCCAGCCGATGTCCGCTGGTTCACCCCCTTCTACGCGCCGCTGGGCGGTGGTTTCACGCCGACGGGTCAGGTCCAGGTCCCGGCGACGACGCTTGAGCAATGGCGGCAGCTGATCGGCCAGGAGCGGCTCAGCGCCGTCGCGCTGATGCTCGGGGTGCTCTGTCTCGCGGTGGCGGTGGTCGCACTGCCGGTTCGTGAGCAGCCGAAGGCCGCCAGGTTGGCCGGGGTCGCCGCTGTGCTGCTGCTCGCCGTGGTCGGTGCCAACGTCTGGTCCCGGATCGACGACGCCCCGCCGCTCGGCCTGCTCGGGGCCGCGTGGCCGGCGCTGCTGGCCACCCTGCTGGCGGCGGGAGTGGTGGCGCGGTCGGGTACGCGCGCTGACCGGGCGGCGCTCGTGCCGCTCGGGGCGCTGCTGATCGCGGTGACGGCGGCCGTCACCGCCGACGACCTCGCCAGCAGCTGGTTCACCTGGTGGACGTTCTCGAACAGGAGTGACCATTCCACGCAGTCGGGCACCGTCGCCGTCTCGGTGGTTGGCACAGTGGCCAGCTCGGCGGCAGGCGCGGCGGACGTCTCGGCGGCGGTGCGGGCCGCCGTGGCGCTCGCCGGGCCGACGCTGCTCACGGTCGGCGCCCTGGCGGCGTCCCGCAACGCCGCGACGGCGTAGGCGTTTCCTGCCGATCGTGGGCGGGCGGCGGAGTTCCGCGCCTGTCGCACTGCCGGCCGGGTCGCCCGAGCGGGGCTCACAGCACCTCGCGCAGCACCTCGTCGTACGTGGCCGCGGCCGCCGCCTGAACGTCGCGCCCGGCCTGGGTGATCTGCGTGTAGACGCCCCGCCGGTCCGTGTCGCACAGGTAGCGCTCGAGCAGGCCGGCGCTCTCCAGCCGGGCGACCAGCCGGCTGGTGGTGCTCTGCGGCAGGCCGACGAGTTCGGCGGCCCGTTGCATCCGCAGGCAGCCGCTGTCGCTGCGGGCCACGACGGCGAGGATCTCGTACTCGGGCGGGGTCAGTTCGTGACCGGCGCGCAACGCCTGCTCCAGCCGCCGGCTCACGGTCGCGTGGAGGCGATTCAGCTCCTGCCAGCGAGTTGCCCGCGCCGCGGCCGCTGTCGTCAGCGTCATGGCGCCTCCCTTCTTGACCAGACTACATCCACTCGGATAGTTTCTCACGGATACATTCATCTGGATAGACATGGGGATGCAGCGATGCGGTTTCTCTTCCTCCTGGGCAGCTCGCGCCACGGCGGCAACACCGAGCTGTTGGCCCGGCGCGCGGCCGACGCGCTCCCGGCCGGCGCCGAACAGCGTTGGCTCCGTCTGGACGAGCACCCGCTCTCCCCGTTCGCCGACATCCGGCACGCCGGCGGCGACGGCCGCTACCCCCAGCCCACCGGCAACGAGGCGCTGCTGCTCACCGAGACGCTCGCCGCCACCGACCTGGTCATCGCCTCCCCGCTGTACTGGTACAACGTCAGCGCCGCCACAAAGCTCTACCTCGACCACTGGGCCGGCTGGCTCCGGATCCCCCACACCGACTTCCGGGCGAACATGCGTGGCCGGACGATGTGGGCGGTCAGCGCGATCAGCGACGAGGATCCGGCGAAGGCGGACCCTCTGGTGGCGAGCCTGCGCCTGAGTGCCGAGTACCTCGGCATGCGCTGGGGCGGCGCACTGCTCGGCTACGCCAACCGCCCGGGCGACATCCTGCGCGACGCCACCGCACTCCGAGCCGCCGACACCTTCTTCGGCCAGCCCGCGCTCGGGGACGGGCCTGCGCACGAGCCGATGCCCGTCGCGTCACTCGGCGACTAGGGCGCGGGCTGTGGCGGTCAGCGGCTGAGTCAGCAGCTCGGACAGTAGGTCGCCGGCGGCGTCGACGATCTCGCGCTCGCCGGTGACCAGCAGGTCCAGGATCAACCCCCGGGCGGCGGCCAGGCCCAACCTGGCCCGCCGCCGCGCTTCGGCCGGATCGAGACCCCGCTGCACCAGCAGTTCGGTGAGCGGCTCGGCCCAGGCCGCGACGACCGCGTCCCGGAAGGAGTCCGTCCACGGGCGCCGGTAGAGGGCGTGCGAGTAGATCTCGAAGAACAGCCGAGTCGCCGGTGCCAGCGCCGGATCGCTGACCCGGCGCCAGAACTGCCGGCCCACCTCGGCCAGGTCACCGTCGGACGAGACAAGGTCGGCCAGCGCTGCCCGCTGGATCGCCTCGACCCGCTCCACGACGGCGACGAGCAACTGCTCACGGGTGCCGAAGTGGTAGATGAGCATGCGGTGGCTGGTGCCGACACCCGCGGCGATCTCTCGAACGCTGAGGTCACTGAAGCCGGTCTCCTGCAGGTATGCCAGGCACCGGTCGAGGAGGGCCTCGCGGGCGGCGCTCATTCCTCGCTGGCCGCCTTGAGACCGGCGGCCTCGAGCGCCAGGAACCGGCGGGTCTTGCCGCCCATCAGCACGTTGAGCAGTCCCGCGAGCGGGCCGGTCTGGTCCACGCCGATGGTGATCTGAGTCGTGCCGTCCGGGTTGGTGGCCAGCCGGTGATAGCCGGACGTGTGCACGCCGAGGGAGCGGGTCTCCCAGGTGAATGATTCGCCCGCCCGTACCGCGCTGACCCGCCAGACCAGGGTGGGCATGCCCGGCTGCCTGATCCGGAACCGGTGCCCGAGCGCCAGATCGCCGCCGTCGAGCGGCCGCACGTCCTGGATGGACCTGGTCCACCGGGGCCAGGTGGTCACCGCGGCCAGCGCCTCCCAGGCACGTGCCTGCGTCGCCGCCGCCGTGATCGTCTGCTCATATCGCATGTACCAGATGGTACATGCGGTCGATCGCGCCCGCCGGCCTTGGCCCACCGGGTCGGTCGACTGTGGTCCGCCGGTTGGTGGTGCCCATCGCGCCTCCGTACAGCCCGCTCGACGACGACGGCGACCCCTGTTCCCCAGATCACTCGGGTATTGATCTCAAGCAGGGTTCAGGTTCCAAGATCTAGGTCATGAACCGAGTTGCTGACTTCGAGTCCGAGATCGCTGCCATTACGCAGGTCGTCGCCACCGTCGAACACGCCCAGCGCAACGAACTGGTCGAGGAGTTCGTCTCGCTGTTCCGCGAGGACGCCATCTGGACGACCGGGGCCGGCAAGCTCCTCATCGGGCGGGACGCGATCGCCGCCTTCACCCGGCAGGTGCTACCCGGCGCGATGAAGGGTCTCGTTCCCTCGTACGAGGTCGTGCACGTGCTCTTCATCCGGCCGGACGTGGCCGCGGTCAAGGTCCGCCAGCGGTACTTCTCGCCCGCGGGCGAGCTGCTGACCGAGCAGGGCGAGGGCACTCCGATGTACGTGATGTCCAAGGAGGACGGTCGGTGGCTGCTGACCGCCAACCAGAACACGGGCGTAGCGGCCAACGGCTGAGCCCTCAGGGCGTCTCCCAGCCGTGCTCGCCGGACCCGCATCGCCGAGGACGGTGCGGCCGCCGGCGCCGTCCGGGCCGGCCCGCTGGCGGACAATCTCCACCACCTCGTGTCCGCCGGCCGCCGCACGACGCTACGGCCGACGCACCCGTCGGCGCCGCGACCTCGATGACGCCCCTGCCCGAGCGGCGGGTGGCCGCACCCTGGCCGCCCGAGCGGTGGCTCGTCGCGCGGTGGCCCCGACCGTTGGTTCACGCTCGGGGCCGACCGCGATCTTCACCCAGGTGAGGCACGTCGCAGAGTCCGGGCCGAAGTGGGCCGCTGACGAGGGTTCGGGTCAGCTTGGGGCGAGGAGGCAGAACTCGTTGCCTTCCGGGTCTGCGAGGACGGTCCACGGGATGTCGTCCCGGCCCAGGTCGATGACGGTCGCGCCGAGAGCCTGCAGTCTCGCCGCCTCGGCCTCCGGGTCGTCACCCGGGTACGGGCGGACGTCGAGGTGGACGCGGTTCCACACGGTCTTGACGTCGGGTGTGCGGACGAACTGCAGATATGGTCCGACGCCCTTGGCGGAGCGCAGTACGGCCTTGTGGTCGGTCACTTCGTGCAGGACCCAGTCCATGGCACTGCCCCAGAAGCGGGCCATGGCTCGCGGATCCGCGCAGTCGACCACAACCGCGGCGATCGGTCCGGTGTCCCGGTAGAGCGGTCGGGGGTCCAGCACGCAGAACTCGTTGCCCTCCGGGTCGGCCATGACCGTCCACGGGACGTCGCCCTGGCCCACGTCGGCAGGTGTCGCGCCGAGATCCTTCAGGCGCGCGACGACCTCCGCCTGGTGGGCCGCCGAGGTGGTGGCGAGGTCGACGTGCACGCGGTTCTTCACCGTCTTGGGTTCCGGGGAGACGATGAGGTCGATGCAGACAGCGACGGGGTCGGGGTAGACGAAGCCCTCGGGTTCGAGGTTGGTCACGCCGGGTCCCTCGCTGGAGATTCCCCAACCGAGCACCTCCGCCCAGAAACCGCCCAGCGCGGAGTCGTCCTGAGCCTTCATGTTGATCTGCACAAGCCGCGTTGCCATGCCGGCGATACTAGGGCCCGCCGAAGATCAGCACTTGGGGAGGTCTCCGGTAGGTCGTGCAGCGACCAGCTGTGACCCGGAGCCTGAACCTGGGGCGCGACTCCGACGTTGAACCAGCCCGGGGCCCGGAGCACAGCCGCGATCCCGCCGGCTCGCCCACACCCGTCGGCCGCGGTGCCCGACACGGGTGAGGAACCGAATGGCCGGCGAGCCCCGGTCGATCGCTGGTGGATCGACCGGGGCTCGCCGTTCAGAGCCGGTCAGACCAGATCGAACCGGTCGAGTTCCATGACCTTGGTCCAGGCTGCGACGAAGTCCGCCACGAACTTCTCGCGCGCGTCCTGGCTGGCGTAGACCTCCGCGAGGGCCCGCAGCTGGGAGTTGGAGCCGAAGATGAGGTCGACCGCGGTGGCGGTCCACTTCACCTCGTCGGTGGCCAGGTCCCGGATCTCGTATACGTGCTCCTCGGACTCCGACGCCTTCCACCGGGTGCCCGGAGAGAGCAGGTTGACGAAGAAGTCGTTCGTGAGCACGCCGGGCCGATCGGTGAGGACGCCGTGCCGCGCGCCGCCGACGTTGGCCCCGAGGGAGCGCAGGCCGCCGACGAGGACGGTCATCTCGGGCGCCGTCAGGTTGAGCATGTAGGCACGGTCGACGAGCAGCACCTCCGGCTGGGTCTTCTCGCCCGGACGCAGGTAGTTGCGGAACCCGTCGGCGCGCGGCTCGAGGACCCGGAACGACTCGACGTCGGTCTGCTCCTGCGTGGCGTCGGTGCGGCCCGGCCGGAACGGCACGGTCACCTCGACGCCGGCGTCGCGCGCCGCCTTCTCGACGGCGGCCGAGCCGGCCAGCACGATCAGGTCCGCGAGCGAGATCTTCGCGCCGCCGGCGGAGTTGAACTCCCGCCGGATGCCCTCGAGGGTCTCCAGGACCGTCGCGAGCTGCTCGGGCTGGTTGACCTCCCAGCTGCGCTGCGGCTCCAGACGGATCCGCGCGCCGTTGGCGCCGCCGCGCTTGTCGGTGGACCGGTAGCTGGCGGCCGAGGCCCAGGCGGTGGAGACCAGCTGGGCGGTCGTGAGGCCGGACTCCAGGACCTTCGCCTTGAGGGCCGCGACGTCGGCGTCACCCACGAGCTCGTGGTCGACGGCGGGCACCGGGTCCTGCCACAGCTGGGGCTCCGGGACCCACGGCCCGAGGAAGCGGCTCACCGGCCCCATGTCGCGGTGCAGCAGCTTGTACCAGGCCTTGGCGAACGCCAGCGCGAACTCGTCGGGGTTCTCCAGGAAACGACGCGAGATCTTCTCGTACGTCGGGTCGACGCGCAGCGCCAGGTCGGTCGTGAGCATCGTCGGCTTGTGCTTCTTCGACGGGTCGTGGGCGTCCGGAATGATCGCCTCGGCATCCTTGGCGACCCACTGCTTCGCCCCACCGGGGCTCGTGGTCAGTTCCCACTCGTAGCCGAAGAGGATCTCGAAGAACCGGTTGCTCCACTGCGTCGGCCGGTCGGTCCACGTCACCTCGAGGCCGCTGGTGATCGTGTCCGGGCCCTTGCCGGTGCCGTAGGTGCTCAACCAGCCCAGGCCCTGCGCCTCCAGCGGGGCGGCCTCGGGCTCGGGACCCACGTGGTCGTCGGCGACGCCGGCGCCGTGGGTCTTGCCGAAGGTGTGGCCACCGGCGATGAGGGCGACGGTCTCCTCGTCGTTCATCGCCATCCGGGCGAAGGTCTCGCGGATGAAGTGCGCCGCCGCGGCCGGGTCCGCGTTGCCGCGCGGGCCCTCCGGGTTGACGTAGATGAGACCCATCTCGGTCGCCCCGACGTCGGCCGCCATCTCCTTCTCGGAGACGTAGCGCTCGTCGCCGAGCCAGGTGTCCTCCGGACCCCAGAAGATCTCCTCCGGCTCCCAGACGTCCTCCCGGCCGAAGCCGAAGCCGAAGGTCTTGAAGCCCATCGACTCCAGGGCGACGTTGCCGGCGAGCACGAGCAGGTCGGCCCACGAGATCTTCTGGCCGTACTTCTGCTTGACCGGCCACAGCAGGCGGCGGGCCTTGTCGAGGTTGGCGTTGTCCGGCCAGCTGTTGAGCGGGGCGAACCGCTGACCGCCGTCGCCGGCGCCGCCGCGACCGTCGTGGATGCGGTAGGTGCCCGCGGCGTGCCAGCTCATCCGGATCATCAGGCCGCCGTAGTGGCCGAAGTCGGCCGGCCACCAGTCCTGCGACGTCGTGAGGACCTTGACGATGTCCTGCTTGAGGGCCTCGACGTCGAGCTTGGCGAACTCCTTGGCGTAGCTGAAGCCCTCCCCCAGCGGGTTGGCCTTGGACGAGTGGGCGTGCAGCACCGACAGGTCGAGCTGGTTGGGCCACCAGTCGCGGTTGGTGCGCGGACGACCTCCGGTCTTCGGCGTCGGCGAGTCGATCGCCGGGTTCTCGCTCTCGCTGCCGTGCGCGGTCACCGAGTCGTGCGCGATCGGGCAGCCGGCCGCCGCCTTCTTGTCCACGCCCTGGGCGCTGGAGGGGGCGTTGTCCTGGATGTCGCTCATCTACTTCCTTCCGAACTGGCGGATCACTGGGAGGTGCGTTCGGTCGCACAGTCGGGGCAGGTGCCCCAGTAGACGACCTCCGCCTCGTCGACCGTGAAGCCGTGGTCGTCGGAGGCGGTGAGACAGGGAGCATGGCCGACGGCGCAGTCGACGTCGGCGATCGCGCCGCAGGAGCGGCACACGACATGGTGGTGGTTGTCCCCCACCCGGGACTCGTACCGGGCGGTCGCACCGGCAGGCTGGATGCGCCGCACCAGCCCGGCGTCGGTGAGCGCGCGCAGCACGTCGTACACCGCCTGGTGGGAGACCGTGGGCTGCTCCGCCCGCACCAGCGCGATCACCGTGTCGGTGTCGACGTGCGGGTGGTCGCGCAGCGCTGCGAGCACCGCCATCCGGGGCCGGGTCACCCGCAACGAGACCGCCCGCAGCTGGGCCTCGAAGTCGGACGTCATGCGACGAACATAGTCCACTCTTTTGGAATGAATCAAGTTTTGCCACGACTCCACCCGCACACTTTCGAGGCAGACCGGTCGGCGGCGCGCATACCGGACACGGTGCCGCCGCAGCTCGCGCTCGCCCGCGGTGTCGATCTCGACGCCGGCCGCTGCGATCACCCCGACGCGGGCGCAGGGCAGCGGCTCGGGCCACGACTGGTCGCAGCGGGCTCCGATCATGGCCCGGACCAACCGCCTCCGAAGCCGCTACCCGGCTCGCCCGCGCCACGGCGGAGCCAACGGCCCAGGCTGCTTCCGGGGGATTCCGTGGGATTCACCCGGCCGAGAGCGGCCGCGTGGAGGAGCTGACGTCCGGCGAGGCTGCCCAGGAGTCGAGCAGCCAGAGGTTCTCTTCGGAGGCGGTGCCGGGCTCGGCGCTGTAGATGACGAGGGTGAGCCCCGGCTCGGCGGTCATCGCGAGGGTCTCGAACGCGAGCGTGAGGTCGCCCACGACGGGGTGGTGGAAGCGTTTGGTGCCGGTGCCGGGGCGGCGGACGTTGTGGGCGCCCCACCGGGTACGGAAGGCGTCGCTGCGGGTCGACAGCTCCCCGACGAGGTCGTGGAGGTCCTTGTCGCGGGGGTCACGGCCGGCCTCGGTGCGCAGGACGTCGACGGTGACGTCGGCCATCAGCTCCCAGTCGAGGTAGAAGCGGCGGGCGGCGGGGTCGAGGAACTGGTAGCGGACCAGGTTGGGCGGCTGCGGGTCGCCGGTGGCGTAGACGTCGCTGAAGAAGGCGCGGGCGAGCTGGTTGGCCGCGAGCACGTCCAGGCGTCCGTTGCTGACGTATGCGGGCCCGGCGGTGATCGCGTCCAGGGTCCACTGCAGGCTGCGGTGCAGCGGCGTCTGCCTGCCCGGGCGCTGGCGTGGCCGGGTGAGCGCGTCCGAGCCTTCGGCGGCCTGGGCAAGGTGGAGCAGGTGGGCGCGTTCGGCGTCGTCCAACTGCAGGGCGCGGGCGACGGCTTCGAGGATGCCGGGAGAGCCGCCGGCGAGGTTGCCGCGTTCGAGCTTGCCGTAGTACTCGACGCTGACGTCGGCGAGCGCGGCGACCTCGCTGCGGCGTAGCCCTTTCACGCGGCGCCGGGTGCCGGCCGGCAGCCCGGCCCGCTCCGGGGTGATCTTGGCTCGGCGCGAGATGAGGAAGTCGCGGACCTGGTCACGGTTGTCCACGCTTTCGACCCTACGGGGCGTGGGCCGCGGTAGGGATGCACTGCCGGTACATCCTTCACCAGGAACTCCCTGCCGGGGCGAAACGGGGGTTACCTGGATGACGTGACGCTGTCCCTCCGGCGGTATGGCCGGAAGTGTTCCGGTCTGCTCGGTATCGGCCCGAGTGTTCGCACCTCGGCGATCCCGGGCGTGGTCCCCCGCCTCGGACCGAGCGCGCCGGTCATTCAGACAAGCGAAACGACTGCCTCAACCCTGACAAGGAGAACATCATGCGTGGCGTTGTCATGCACGCCCCCGGCGACGTCCGGGTGGAGGACCGCCCGGATCCGCGGATCGAGCAGCCCACCGACGCGGTCATCCGCGTGTCGGCGACCTGCGTGTGCGGCTCGGACCTGTGGCCGTACCGCGGGGTCGAGAAGCTGGCGGGCCCGACGCCGATGGGCCACGAGTACGTCGGCATCGTCGAAGAGGTCGGCGGCGACGTCACCGGCGTCAAGGCGGGCCAGTTCGTGGTCGGCTCGTTCTGGGCATCCGACAACACCTGCCAGATCTGCCGAGACGGCTACCAGTCCGCCTGTCCGCACCGGGTGCCGATGGGCATGTTCGGCTCGCAGGCGCAGTACCTGCGGGTGCCGCTGGCCGACGGCACCCTGGTCGCCACGCCCGAGGTGCCGCCCGCCGACCTGATCCCCAGCTATCTGGCCGCCTCCGACGTGCTGGGCACCGGCTGGTTCGCCGCGGTCGCCGCCGAGGTCGGCCCCGGCAAGACCGTCGCGGTCGTCGGCGACGGCGCGGTCGGCCTGCTCGCCGTCCTGGCGGCCAAGCAACTGGGCGCGGAGCGCATCATCGCGATGAGCCGGCACGAGTCCCGGCAGAAGCTGGCGCGGGAGTTCGGCGCGACGGACATCGTCACCGAACGCGGCGACGCGGGCGTGGCGAGGATCAAGGACATGACCGGCGGGCTCGGCGCGCACTCGGTGGTTGAGGCGGTGGGCACGCAGGAGTCGATGATGCAGGCCATCCACTGCGCCCGCCCCAACGGGCACATCGGTTTCGTCGGCGTCACCCACGACGTGGCCCTGCCCGGCATGGAGATGTTCTGGTCCCTGGTGCACCTGCACGGTGGCCCCGCACCGGTACGCCGGTTCCTGCCGGACCTGATGCGCCTGATCGGCGACGGCACGATCAACCCGGGCAGGGTCTTCGACCTCGACCTGCCCCTCGAGGAGGCCGCCGAGGGCTACGGAGCCATGGACAGCCGCCGCGCCATCAAGACCCTGCTGCGCCCGTAACGGCCGCACCGGTTGCTCGCCAGCGCGGCGGGCAACCGGTGCCGCCGCGAGACGGCTGCTGCTTTCGTCTGATCAGGCATCACTTTTGCTCGATGGAGCGAAAGTTCTGGACCGATCAATCGAAGTAGTTTAATGTCTTGGTGCATCACCCCGCGTTCCAGGTGGCGCACATCGTCGGCGTCGATTGCCCCTGGCACGGGGTCGACGGCTGCCGCCTCCCCCAACGCACTCCCGCGGCCGGCCGTCCCCACCCCTACTGCCTCCCGGGAGGAACGATGGGCACACGGCTGCCGCGCCGATTCCGCAGTCCTGTCCTAGGTTCGATCGCACTCGTCCTCGCCGCCACCGGCCTGTCGGCCACGCCGGCCGCGGCGGCCCCCGCCCAGGAACCGGGCGTCACCCTGCGCGTGTACGACGTACAGGTACCGCTCGACGAGCTCTGCACCCTCAAGCCCGGTCAGACACCGAACGTCGACAAGCTGATGTCCACGGTCAACTGGACCTCGACGGCGGACTTCGGGTTCGACGATTACTTCGTGACGGAGGTGCTCGGCAACATCAACGTCACCCAGGCCGGCGCGTACGCGTTCCGGCTGACCAGCGACGACGGATCGAAACTCACCATCGGCACCTCCGTGGTCATCGACCACGACGGCCTGCACGGGCCGACACCGAAGGAGGGGACGGTGACCCTCTCGGCGGGCATGCACGCGCTGCGCATCGACCACTTCGATCGCACCGGCGGGCAGCAGGTCACGCTGGAGTGGAAGACCCCGGGTTCCTCGTCGTTCGTCGTGGTGCCCAACTCGGCCCTGAGCACCGACGCCGGCGTCGTCCGGGTCACCGCCCCCGGCCGCAAGGAGTGCGAGGGGGTCTTCGACTCACCCGGCGACGGCCTGCCGCTGACCGGTGTGCATCCCGGCTACACGTTGACCAACCTGCGGCCCAACGGCTTCCAACCCAAGGTCACCGGCATGGACTGGCTCGCCGACGGCCGGCTGGTCATCTCCACGTGGGGCGGCAACGACCAGTCCGGCACGTCGCAGGACGGCGAGGTGTACATCCTCGACAACACCGGTGGCTCGACCGGCCCCGGCAACGTCACCACCAAGAAGATCGGCGACAACCTCAAGGAGCCGATGGGCCTGAAGGTCGTCGACGGGGTCGTCTACGTGTCGGAGAAGCAGCGGCTGACCCGGCTCGTCGACACCAACGGCGACGAGGTCGCCGACCAGTACCAGACGGTCGCCACCTGGCCCTACGGAGGGAACTTCCACGAGTTCGCGTTCGGCCTGCTCTACCAGGCGCCGTACTTCTACCTCAACCTGTCGGTGTCCATCAACTACGGCGGCGCGACCACCAACCCGCAGCCGGCGCCGAACCGGGGCACCACGGTCAAGGTCCACAAGGACACCGGCGCGCTCTCCTACGTCGCCGGGGGCCTGCGGACGCCGCACGGCATCGGCTGGGGTCCCGAGGGGGGCATCTTCGTCACCGACAACCAGGGCGGCTGGCTGCCCTCGTCGAAGCTGCTGCACATCAAGCAGGACCGGTTCTTCAACCACTACATGAACCCGGCCGGCCCGTTCGACGGCAACCCGGTCACCCCGCCCGTGCTCTGGATGCCACAGAACGAGATCGCCAACTCCCCCAGCACTCCGCTGCGGTTGCCCAGCGGCACCTTCGCCGGGCAACTGGTGATCGGTGACGTGACCTACGGCGGGCTCCAGCGGGCCTACCTGGAGAAGGTCAACGGCGAATACCAGGGCGCGCTGTTCCGGATGACTCAGGGCCTGGAGGCCGGGGTCTCGGAGGTCAACCTCGGCCCGGACGGAGCCATCTACGTCGGCGGGCTCGGCGCAGGAGGGAACTGGGGCCAGGAGGGCAAGCTGTCGTACGGCCTGCAGAAGCTCACCCCCAACGGCACCAGCACCTTCGACATGCTCGAAATGCGCGCCACCGCAGGCGGCTTCCAGATCGAATACACGCAGCCGCTGTCCACCGAGACCGCGGCGGAGCTCGCCTCGCGCTACCAGATCAAGCAGTGGCGCTACCAGCCCACCGCCAGCTACGGCGGCCCGAAGCTCGACGAGGGGGCGTTGCAGGTCTCCGCGGCGACCCTGTCCGCCGACCGCAGGACAGTCACCCTCACCGTTGCGGGCCGCAAGGCCGGGCACGTCGTGTACCTCCGCTCGCCGCGGCCGTTCACCTCGTCCACCGGCCAGCCGTTGTGGAGCACCGAGGCCTGGTACACGCTCAACGCCATCCCCGGCAGCACCCCGCCGCCGGTCGACGGTCCCAACCTGGCGCTGAACCGGCCGGCCACCGCCGACAGTTCCTGCGGGGCCACCGAGGGCCCGGAGAAGGCCGTCAACGGCAGCGTCTCCGGCGGCAACGGCGACAAGTGGTGCTCGAAGGGCACCACCAAGTACCTCCAGGTGGACCTCGGCACCAGCCGGGAGGTGACCCGGTTCGTCCTCAAGCACGCCGGCGCGGGAGGGGAGGACCCCGCCTGGAACACGAAGGACTTCACCATCGCCACCAGCACCGACGGCACGACCTGGAGCACCCGGGCGACGGCCACCGGCAACACCGCCAGCACCACCACCCACCAGGTGGCAACGGTCTCCGCCCGCTACGTCCGCCTCAACGTCACCGCCCCGACCAGCACCGCCGATCCGGCGGCCCGGATCTACGAATTCGAGGTGTACGGACCCGGTGGCGGCGGCACCGTCACCGGCATCGGCGGCAAGTGCCTCGACGTCAGCAACGCGGGCACCGCCGACGGGACGAAGATCCAGCTCTGGACGTGCAACGGCACCAACGCCCAGCAGTGGACCCGGGTCGGCGACACCTTCCGGGCCCTCGGCAAGTGCCTGGACGTGTCGAATGGCGGCAACGCCAACGGCACCAAGGTGCAGCTGTACACCTGCAACGGCAGCGGCGCCCAGGTGTGGCAGCCGCAGGCGAACGGCTCGATCCTCAACCCCCAGTCGGGCAAGGTGCTCGAAGCCGCGGGCGGCTCCGCAACCGACGGCACGCAGATCCAGATCTGGACGTACGCGGGCGGCGCACACCAGCACTGGGTGATCGGCGCAGGCGGCAACCGCATCCCACTCGTCGACGGCGACGGCGCGGACGCCTGACCGCAGCACCTCCGGGGCCGCCCGCACCTCTCCGGTCCGGGCGGCCCCGCCCCTTCGTCAAACGAGGTCGACGGCACGGCGACGTCCGGGGCCCGGGCAGGCTGTCTGCCGCAGTCCTGGCCCGGGCCCCGGACGGCTAGCGGGGTGAGTAACGGGCGTGGAGCAGGAGGGCCGTGGCGAGCAGCCCGCCCCCGACGAGACCGGTGGGGCTGAGACGGTCGCCGAGGATCCAGGTCGCCAGGACCGTTCCGACAAGTGGTTCCAGCAGCGCCATCAGCGCTGCCGTGCCGGCCGAGGTGGTACGCAGCCCTCGGAAGTACAGGGTGTAGGCCAGCGCGGTGGGCGCGGTGCCCAGGAGAAGCAACAGCCCGACGGAGGTCCAGCCCGGGTTGAAGCTCATGCCCGACGTCACGGTGGCGAGCGGGGCGAGCGCGGCGGCGCCGATGGTGAAGCCGAGCCCGGTCGCCGCGAGGTCGTCGAGGCCGGGCACGGGGCGGGCGCTGACGAAGGTCATGGCGGCGAAGCAGCCCGCTGAGAGCAACGCCAGCGCGGCTCCGGCAAGCACGCCCGAGGCGCTGTGACCGCTGGGCGGTACGCCGACGAGCAAGGCCAGACCGGTGGCGGCCAGTGCCACCGTCGAGAGGACAGGCAGACTGATCCGTCGCCGGCCGGTGATCCACTCGGCGACCAGGACCAGGACGGGTGAGGCGCCGATGGTGAGCAGGGTGGCGAGGCTCACCGTGCTGAGCGACACCGCGGCGAAGAAGCAGGTCTGGAAGATTGCGGCGAGGATCCCGATCGCGGTGATCCGGGTCCAGGCGGCCCGGCTGCGCGGCAGCGCCCGCCGGGTCAGCACGAGCGGGACGGCGATGAGGGTGCCGCCGATGGCAAGCCGGTACGCGGCCACCGCCAGCGGCGACAACCCCGTTTCGAGGGCGAGCAGGCTGCCGGAGGGACCACCGGTGCCCCACAGCACGCCTGCGGACACGAGCAACCACAGGCCGGTGGCGGGGCGTCGAGCGGCGACCACCGGGTGTTCGGAGACAAGCATGAAGGAATCGCTCCTGCGACGAGATGGAATGAGTCGCGGAAGCGGGACGTGCCCTCGACGATGCGTGAACCGCGCGTTCAGCCCGTAAAACGGCTGAACGCGATGAGCAGGGACGCCCCGCTCAGGAGCGTGGCGGCGCGACGACGTCGAAGGTCCGGTGCATGCTCTGATCCTATTGGTGACCCGGTAGCGGCGCCATCCCGTATCGGGCGGGCTTGATCCCGCCCCTGAGGCTGGCGGGTGCCGGGCGACGGCTGCCACCCGGGTGGCGTCCGACCGCCCGGCGGCTGGTCGGGGCGGGCGTCCACGTCATCGGCGCCGCAGCCGGATGGCGTCGAGGAGGGCGGGCTCGATCTCCGCGCCCCGGTCACCGTGCGCCAGGGTGTTGGTGACCGGCACGAAGAACCATGCCTGCTCGCCGCCGAGGAGGGGCGAGTACACCGGGACGAAGCCCTGGTCGCGCAGCGAGACGACGAAGTCGACCGAGATCTCACCGCGTCGGGTGACCGCGGCCGTGCCGTGCCACGGAAGCAGCACGGACCCACCGAGCGGGGCGAATCCGCAGCGCCCCTGCCTCGGCTGGTTGACGGTCAGGCGGACCCGGTCGGGGAACATCCGGTCGTAGCCCAACGCGTGGTCCGCGCGCGCCGCCGCCAGGTAGTCGATCGTGTCGGCCCAGACGACGCGCAGCACCTGCCGCCGCGCCGCGAGCACCTCGGCCGGATCCTCGCCGTCGAGCTGGTAGATGTCCGCGTAGACGCGCTGGGACCATGTCAGGCGAGGGCCGGGCGGTCCGGGGACCGCCACCGAGTGCAGCAACGACGTGAAGATGTCGCGGAACGGCGGCGCCTGCCCGTCGGCCCCGGGATCCACGGCGCTGGCGCGGGCCAGCGTCCGCACCGGCTGGTCGGTGATGTCGAGGCCGGCGAGGGTGGTGCGGTATTCCTGGCGGTACCGCTCGAGGAGCGTACGCCGGGTCGCCGGGGTGAGCCCCAGCCCGGCGTACGCCGCCTCGTCCACGTCGGTGAACGAGACGAAGTCGTCGGCGCCCACCAACCGTCGGTACTCGCGGAGCTTGCGCTGGTAGGCGTCGAAGGAGTCCGGCGGCCGGTTCCGGTAGTGGGTGGGATCGGTGAGGATCCGCAGCCGGATGCCCGGCGGGTACACCTGCGCGATGGTGTGTCGCAACTCGACCAGCCGGACCAGGGCCGCGAGTTCCGCCAGGTCCGGCAGGGCGCCCTCGGCCTTCAGGCCGCTGCTGGACTGCTTGAGCGGAAAAGCGACCAGCACCAGGCGGATCGGCTGGCCGCGCCGGATGAACGGCAGGGTGTCGCTCATCGCCGCGGAGAGCGGATAGCGCGACCGCGACCCGCGGTGGAACTGCTTGCGGGTCAGGATGTGGTGGACGAGGCGGGCGACGGCCGCGTCCGTGGTCTCCGCCGCGCCGGTCTCCTGCCGCAGCCAGCGGCGCGCGCCCTCGGCGGTGTTGCGGGCGTGGCCGCGCGCCTGGTCGAGCAGCCGGGCCACCAGCCGGGTCGACTGGGCGGCGGAGAGCCGGACCTGGTAGCTCCGCGCGGCCAGTCGCGGCCGTAGTTCGGGTAGGTGCAGGCCGGCGACCGACTGGGCGTACGACAGTTGCGGTCCCGCCGGCTGCCGCGACGGCGGCAGAGGATCGGGGAGTCGCTCGAACGTCGCGATCAGCGGTGCCCGGTCGGCGGGCGGTGCCCCCTCCGGGCGGTCGCTGGTGAAGTTCGGCGGTTCCACCGCCACCACGAGCGCCTCCGGGTAGGCGGCGGCCATGGCCCGCCGGTTGGCGAGGTTGTCGTCGAACACCGCCACGACGTCCCAGGGGCCGCCGCGTTTCAGGTTGGCGACCTTGAGGTCGGCGACCGGGGCGGTTCGGTCATCGGGCTGGGTGAGCAGCGGGAGATGTCCGATGCCGTACCGGTCGAGGACGTCGCGGGTGTGCGCGCGGACCCGGTCCCGGCGGCCGGTGTTGAGCACGACAACGCCGCCGATCCGCTCGACGTCGCGGACGAACCGGTTCAGGCCGGGCGACACCCGGTCCGTGCGGAGCCGGTCCCAGGGTCGGTAGAAGCCCCGCAGGAACTCGGCGTACGCGCCGGCCCAGTCCACCCCGGGCCAGGCGAGGTCCAGGCCGTTGCGGCGCACGAACCGGTCCCAGGCGGGTCGGCTGTCGGACGGCAGCACGGCGAACGCGCCGGGGTCGACGGACACGGGTCGCCCGCCGGCCCCCCGCGCCGCCGGCAGGCGCAGTTCGCGGAGCGCACGTACGGCCCGCTCGGTCGGCACCAGCGCGCAACAGTCGACGTCGATCACCACCGTCGGCGGCGGGAGGGCGGGCCGGTCACGCCGGGCCTGCGCCCGGGCGCGTACCCGGTCGAGCACGCCACGCAGCACCGCGTCCTGCTCGACGGGGACGGCGTGCGCGTACGTCCGCCACGGGTGCTGGCCGGTCAGCAGCGCGACGGTGCGGGGACGGAGGAAGCGCAGTTCCTCGGCGACGACGGCATCGACCCGGGCGTCGGCCCCGGCGCCCTCGCCCACCGCCTGCGCGAGCGCCCGCAGGACGTCGTGCAGCGCGGTGACCGCCGCGGTGACGGCGGCGACCGTCGGCGTGCCGCGCGGAGCTGGCGCGGCGAGCAGGACCCTGCCCGTCGGCTGGCCCTGCCCGGAGAACTCGTAGCGCCACGCCCCGGCCCCGTCGGTCTCGACGAGGGTGCCGTGGCGGTCGAGGAGCGTCCGGAAGACGGCGACCACCGGGCGAGCCATGAACTCGACGAAGTAGTCGAGGTCGTCCAGGTCCTTGTCGTCGCGGCCGCCGACCGCCTCCCGGATCGCCGGCCGCCCGCCGGGGCCGGACGGCGTCAGCAGGGCGCGCGGGGGGACGGCGAGCGTGTCCGGCCCGAACGCGGGATGCACCGAGGACAGCCCGAGCGGTGTCGCGTCGGCCCGCAGCGACGTGTACCGCGCGGCGTGCAGTCGGAGGATGGGGTCCTGCGCGATGCTGCTCTCCCCCGCCGGGCGGCCGTCGGCGGTGCTCTCCCGCGACGGCCAGGGCCCGTCACCGCTCGCGCCCGGTGCGGCGGGTCCGCTGCGGTCCAGGTGCCTTCCGGTCAGCGTCATCCGGGCATCCCGGTGACCGGCTGGGTCTGCAGCCTCGCCCAGAAGCGTGGATCGCCGATCACGGAGACGCTGGCGTCCGCCTCGAACAGGACCGTCTCGGACTCGGGAGCGATCTCCCGCCAGCTCAGCTCCGGGCGATGGGCGTGCCGCCGGAGCTGGCAGAGTGTGATCGGGCCACGGTAGGGCGGCGGATCGTAGTTCTCCTGCGCGAAGGCGTTGGCGGCCCAGAGCACCTGGTACCAGAAGAAGTCGGCCTCGTCCGCGTCGGGGTCGACCTGGTGGACGTCGCGCAGCCGGCGCATCGCCCGGTGCTCCGCCCCGAGCAGGCGCTCGGCGCCCAGCAGTCGCCGCAGCCAGCCGAGCCGCATGTCGTACAGGTCGGCCGGGCCCAGTCCGGCACCGAACTCCCGGGTCCCGGGTCGGAAGCTGTTGACGACGGTCAGTGACTCGATCACGTCACCGTCGGCGGCGAGCCGGTGCGCCATCTCGTACGCCGTCGGACCGCCCGAGCAGGC
The DNA here is from genome assembly GCF_051386395.1 of Micromonospora sp. URMC 106. NCBI lineage: Bacteria > Bacillati > Actinomycetota > Actinomycetes > Micromonosporales > Micromonosporaceae > Micromonospora > Micromonospora sp. URMC 106. The sequence goes on along the minus strand of NZ_JBPQTP010000005.1, from coordinate 99,354 downwards.
GCCGACCAGCGTGTAGGGTCCCTCCGGTTGCGCGGCGCGCAGCTCGGCGAGGTACCGGTCGGCCATGTCGCCGACCGAGAGCAACGGCAGGTCGCGCTGGCGCAGGCCCCGTGGCTCGAAGCCGTAGATCGGCCGGGTGACCGCCGCGCCGAGCAGGTCACTGACGAAGCGGACGTTCCCGGTTGCCCAGTGGACCCAGAAGACGGGCCGCCCGACGCCCTTGCGGAGCACGGTCAGGCTGGGCAGGTCCGCGCCCCTCGACCGGGGCGCGCCGGTCGCCCACACTGCTTCAAACTGAGGATCCTGCTGCATCGGCTCTCTCCCGTCGGCTGCTGTCGGCACGCCGGAGTGGACTGTTGAGGAAGGCGGCCCCGACCAGCACGGCGATCAGCCCGGCCGCCACGCAGACCGCCGTGGGACCGAACCGCTCGGTGAGCACGCCGCCGGCCACCGCCCCGACCGGGACCGCCGACCAGGCCAGCACCGCGGCGACCGTCATCACGCGGCCCCGCAACCGGTCCGGCACGATGAGCTGCCGGAGGCTGGTCGCGGCGATGTTGATGGTGGCGCCGAGGCCGCAGACGAGCGCCCACAGCACGAGCCCGCCGACGTACGACCGGTTGAGCCCGAACGCCACGGTGAGCAGGCCGGTGCCGAGCTGCGCGCCGACCGCCACCTGCGCGAACGAGAACGCCGCGCGGAGCCGGGGGGCCAGCGTCGCCAGGGCGAGGACGCCGGCCGCACCGGCCGCGTACAGCCACGCCAGTTGGGTGTCACTCGCCCCGAGCTGCTGCTTGGCCAGGACGACGAGCAGGGCGAGCGTGACGGCGTCGACGAGGTTGGCCAGCACCATCATCAGCGAGACGGTGCGCAGCACGGGGTGCCGGACGACGTACCGGAGCCCCTCCCGGATCTCCGGGCCGACGCCCGCGAGCGGCCGTCGCCCCGGCGACGGCGCGCGGAACGGCCGGCGGATGGCGAGCAGGCACGCCGCGGACACCAGATAGGTGACCGCGTCCAGGACCAGGCACACGACGATCGGCGCGACCGCGACGACCGCGCCGGCGAGCACCGGCCCCAGCACCCGGGCGGCGGCGGAGACCGCCTCGAGCCTGCCGTTCGCCGCCACCAGGTCGTCGGGTCCGACCAGCGTCGCGACGACCGCGAACCGCCCCGCGTCGAACGCGATGCGCATCGTGGTGAGCAGGAACGACAGCGCGTAGAGCGTGCCGACCCGCAGCAGACCGGCGACGGCGAGCAGCGGCACGATCAGCAGGAGTGCGGCGCGGGCCAGCTCCAGCCGCACCATCAACGCCTTCCGGTCGGTCCGGTCGACGACCGCGCCGAGGACGAGCCCGAAGAGCAGGTACGGCGCGAACGACACCGCGACGGCCGTGCCGAGCGCCTGGGCGGAGCCGGTCAGCCGGTACACCAGCAGGGGGATGGCGAACAGGGTGAAGGCCGATCCCCACGACGACACGGCGTGGCCGGTGAGATACCACCGGAAGTCACGGCCGAGCCGCGGCGCCGCCGTCATCGGCTGCCCGTGCCCGCCCGCCGGGGCCGCCCGCCGGCGGCCGACCGGAGCAGGGCGGCCCGGTCGACCTTGCCGTTGTCCGTGACGGGCAGGGCGTCGAGCCGGACGAACGCGGCGGGAACCATGTAGCTCGGCAGCGTCCGGGCCGCGTGCCGGCGCAGGTCCTCCGGCGCGACCGGATCGGAGCGACAGGTGTAGAACGCCACCAGGTCGGCGCCGCTCGCCCGCCCCGCCACCACGGCCACCGCCTCCGTGACGGCGGGATGGCGGGACAGCGCCGACTCCACGTCGCCCAGCTCGATCCGGTACCCGCGGATCTTCACCTGGTGGTCCGCGCGGCCCAGGAACTGGAGGTTGCCGTCGGGCAGCCAGCGGGCCCGGTCCCCGGTCCGGTACATCGTCGCGCCGTCGGGATCGTGCGGGTCGCGGATGAAGCGCCGGCCGGTCAGGGCGGGATCACCGGCGTAGCCGAGGGCGACGCACTCCCCGGCGATATAGAGGTCCCCCGGGGTGCCGACCGGACAGGGCCGCAGAGACTCGTCGCGCACGTGGTATCGGGCGTTCTGCATCGGGCGCCCGTACGGGATGCTCGGCCACGACGGGTCGACCGCGCCGACCCGGTAGTAGTTCGACCAGACCGTCGCCTCGGTGGCTCCGCCGAGTGCCACGACCTCCGCGCGGGGGAAGTGGCGCCGGATCTCGGCGGGCATGCCGAGGGGTATCCAGTCGCCGCTGAGGAAGACCCGCCGCAGCGCGGGCTCCCCTCCGGGCGTCCGCCCCGCCGTCGCGGACAGCAGGTACGCCATGGCGGCCGGCGCCGAGTCCCAGAAGGTGATCTCCTCGGTGTGGAGGAGGTCGACCAGATGGTCCGGGTCCGCCAGTTCCCGGTCACCGACCAGCCGCACCGACGCGCCGGCGGCGAGCACGCCGAACATGTCGTACACGGAGAGGTCGAAGGCGAACGAGGTGACGAAGAGCAGCCGGTCGTCCGGGGTGACGCCGAACTCGCGGTTGACCCAGTCGATCAGGTTGACGACGGCGCGGTGCGGCACGACGACGCCCTTGGGGTCGCCCGTCGACCCGGAGGTGAAGATGCAGTACGCGGGGTCTTCGGCCGTGCAGTGGGGGGCGGCGGCCGGGACGACGGCGTCGCCGTCCACCGTGGTGATGTCGAGCCGCTCCGCGCCGTGCCCGGATGTGTCCTCCGGGATGGTGTCGACCCGCTCCGCGCCGTGCCCGGCGTTGTCCTGCGGGGCGGCGCTCAGCAGCACGTCGTAGCGTTCGGCGAGGGGCGCGGGCAGCGCGCTGCCCGTTCTGTGCAGCACCTGGGCCGCGCCGAGACCCGGCCCGCGCAGGTTACGGAAGAAGCGGGTCGGCAGGCGCAGCAGTCCCGGGTCGTCGCCGCTGCTGGGATCGATCACGTCGGCGACGATCACCCGGCCGCCGGGGGTGAGCATCCGGCCGCACTCGCGGAGGACCTGCTCCAGATATCGCGGCCCGGGAAGGAACTGCGCGGTGCTGGCCAGGATGACCAGGTCGAAGGCGCCGGTCACCAGGGTGGCGAGTTCGTGGGCGAACCCGACCCTCAGGGTGACCGGAGCGCCGGCCTGTCGGGCCCACTCCTGGTTGCGGCCGATCGCGACGGACGACGGATCGACGCCGACGTACTCGGACACCCTGCCGGCCAGGGCGCGCAGGATGAGCCCGGCGCCGCAGCCGATCTCGAGCACCCGGCTGCGCCGGTCGACCAGAGCGTCGGCGAGGGCGACCACGTGGTCGCGATAGGCGTCGATGTCCCGCCCGGTGAACGTGGGCGCCCCGGCCCGCAGGTTGAAGCCGGCCGCCGCGCCGAGGTCGTCGCGGGCGGCGACGGTGTCCCACAGGTCCTCCACCGCCTCGGGCGCGATGGCCCGGTCGACGGCGGTCGGCGGCCCGTCGAGCACGACGATGTCCCGCAGGGTCGGCACGAGGTCGGCGAGTTCGAAGGCGGTCCGCAGGTGCCGCACGTCGGCCAGCACGCACGCGCAGTCGACCTGGCGCAGCGCCCGGCCGATCCGGTCGAGCGGCCAGCGGGGATCGACCGGCACGTAGGCCGCGCCGGCGCGGAGCACGCCCAGCAGGCCACGGACGGCCTCGGGGTGGTGCCCGGAGAGCAGCCCGACGTAGGCGCCACGGCCGACACCGCGGTCGCGGAGGTGCGCCGCCGTCCGGCCGGCGGCACGGTCCAGGTCGCGGTGCGTGTAGGCGACGCCGTCGTCGGTGACGAGCGCCGGCCGGTCGGGCACCCGGTCCGCGGCGGCGGACACCAGGTCGTGGACCCGGAGGTGCCGGGGAAACGGGCGGGCGGTGTCGAACCACGCGGGCGGTGGCGGCTGGCCGAGCATGCCGGTCACCCCAGCCCCATCGAGTTCGCGATGATGACCTTCTGCACTTCCGAGGTTCCTTCGATGATGGTCATCGCGCGCACCTGCCGGTACAGGTACTCCAGGGGATGACCGCGGATCCAGCCGACGGCGCCGTGCACCTGGAGCATCCGGTTGACGACCTCGCAGGCGGCCTCGCTGGCGGCGAGCTTGGCGAGCGCGGCGAACTCCACCACGTCGTCGCCCTCGTCGAAGTGCTGGGCGGCGGCGGCGGTCAGCAGGCGTGCCGACTCCAGGGCCAGGCGGCTCGCCACGACGTGTTCCTGGACGTGCTGGTGCTCGCCGATCCGCCGGCCGAACGACGACCGGGTGCGCGCGACCTCGACCCCGAGGGCCAGCGCCCGGGCAGCCATCCCGTTGCACTGCGCGGCGACCAGGAGGCGGCCCCGCGCCAACGCCTCGGCGCTGCGCCAGTCGGGGGCGTCGGCGTCGGCGGCACCGACCAGCGCCGACTCGTCGACCCACACGTCGTCCAGCAGCAGTTCGAAGACCGGCTCCCCCGACATGCCGTCGAATCGCTGGCCGACGACGAGCCCGGCGGTGCCGGCCGGCACGGCGAATATCCCGGGCGAGCGACGGGGCGGGTCGGTGTCGATGCGGGCCACCACGAGCGTCAGGTCCGCCTGGTCGGCGTTGGAGACGAACGCCTTGCGCCCCCGCAGGAGCCAGCCGCCCTCTTTCCGGCTCGCTGTCGTGGCCAGGGCGAAGGCGTCGGAGCCGCCGTCCGGTTCGGTGAGGGCCAGGCACCGGGTGGCCCGGGCCGTGACGAGGGGGCGGAGGTGGCGGTCGTCGCGCTGCGGGTCGCCGGTGAGCAGCAGCCAGCTCGGTCCCTCGGCGTTGCAGAGGGCGGTCGGCGCGAGTGGGCAGCCGCTCGCCTCGGCGTACTCGTGCATCATGAGCTTCGCGGTGAAGGGCATGTCCTGCCCCCCGACCGACTCGGGGTAGTCACCGGCGTAGAACCCGAGGTCCGCCGAGCGCCGGCGGACGAGGCGGCGGTCGTCGGGCGAGATGGCCGCCGGCTCGTCGACTCCCAGCTCCCGGGCCATGGGTACGAGTTCGCGCGCCACGAAGCTGCGGAAGGAATCGACGATCGGCACGTGGTCCCGCAGGTATCGGCTGACCGGGGACGTGCTGGTCACGCCTCGATCACCTCCCGTACGGCGGCGGTCAGCCCACGCAGGGTGGGGTGCCGGATGAGCAGCGCCAGCCGGAGGCGCCGCCCGAACTGCTCACTCAGTTCCGCCATCAGCTCCGCGGCGTGCAGCGAGTTGCCGCCGAGGGCGAAGAAGTCGTCGTCGAGCGCGGATTCGCGGATGTCCAGACAGTCCTCCCAGGCCCGGCGGACCGTGGCGGGAATGTCCAGCTGCGTGTGTTGAACTGTCATGAGCCCTTCCTCTCAGGTGGCAGCACCTGGTGGAGCCGGCGGCGCCACGCGGCGGCCGTCTCGGTGGCGTACGAACGTGGAACCCGGCCCGGGTCGTGGACCAGGCGGGGGCGGACGACGGCGCCGTCGAACTGCGCGGTCCCGCCGAGGGCCGCCTTCGGCGAGAGCCACGGTGGGAGCCATTCGGCGGCGACGGTGTCGCGGATCCGGATGACGGGGCGGCGCGACACGTCCTCGAAGGCGAGCAGGGCATCCGGGTTGCCGGACCAGCCGGTGCGGGTGGCGTCGCCGACCGCCAGGACCACCTCGTCGAAGGGGGTCTCCGCGTGTTCGATGTCCGACCAGAACCGGGTCAGGAACGGCGCCCAGGCGGCGGCCGGATCCGCCGCCGGGTCGGGCTCGTCGACCGAGATCGTCGTGTTCATGAAGCAGCCCATGAGGTGCTCCGCGCCGGCGCCGCGAGCACCCCAGGCGTAACCGACACTCGTCGGACCGGGACGTCCGGCGTCCCGCAGGGCCCGGTGCAGGGCCGCCAGCAGTCGCGGAAAGAGCGTCGGCCGCAGGGACGGGGCCACCGCGACCGCGTCGACGGGGACGACGTTCGATCCGGTGTCCGGGGCGCCGGGCTGGTGCCCGGTGTCGTCGGTGTCCCGGGCGGCCACCGACCGGAGCCGATCGACCCAGTACCCGAGCCGTTCCGGGGTGGCCGCCGCCGATTCCCCGTCGACATGTCGCCGCACCGCGTCGCGGTACTCGTCCCACCCCGACGGCGGGCGAACGGGACGGGGCTGCCCGTCGGCGGCGGCCGCGAAGTCCGACAGGAAGATCCGCAGCGACCTCTCGTCGACCACCGCGTGGTCGAAGACGAACAGGAGCCGGTCCGCGTCGGCGCCGCGGATCAGACGGGCGCTGACCGGCCCGGAGTCGCTGCGCTCGGCGCGCGCGATGGCCGACCGGACCGCCTCCGTCCGCTGACCGTCGTCGCCCGCGGTCACCTCGTCGACCTGGCACGGCGGGTCCGGACGCCTCGCCTGCACGATCACACCGCGGTGCTCGTCGACCCGGCACCACAGCGCGGGATGCCGAGCCACGACGCGGCCGAGGGCGGCGCGTACCGTCTCCGCGTCGAGGATGCCGGGGCGCACCGTCAACGACAGCGGGACCACGAGGTTCCGCCCGGTCACCTCCCTGATCAGGAAGAACCGGCGCTGCGCGCTGGCGGCCGGCAGGATGTCCGGCGGCGGGCCGTCGGGCCAGGCCCGCGCGAAGCGGCTGGCGTACGGCACCCGCAGCCGGCCGGCGACGGTCACCGCGCACCCGCCGCCCGCGCCGGGGCGGGCAGGTCGCGGATCGCCTCGGCCAGCTCGGCGGGGCGGGGCCGTTCGAAGACGAGTCGCATCTGCACGCGCCGGCCGAGCCCGCCCTCGATCAGGCCGGCGACCCGGGCGGCGAGCAGGGAGTGCCCACCCAGGTCGAAGAAGTCGTCCTGCGCGTCGACGTCGCGTCCCAACACATCGCGGTACGCGGCGAGCACCAGGTTGAGGACCGGATCGGCGACATCGGGGGCGGGCGGCGCGGGCCGGTCGACGGCGATCCGGCGCAGGGCCGTCCGGTCCACCTTGCCGCTGCCGGGTTGGCGGGGAAACGCGGGTACGGCGATCCACTGGTCCGGCACCGACACCCGCGGCAGGGTCTCGCCGAGGCGCCGGGGCAGGAGGTCGACGAGGCCGGGGGGCGGGTCCTCGACGAAGCCGACCAGCCGCGCCTCGGCGGCCGAACCGACCAGCAGCACCGCGCACTCGCGGTCGCCCGAGATTCGCCTGGCGGCGAGTTCGACCTCCTCGGGCTCGATGCGGTGGCCGCGTACCTTGACCTGCCGGTCCCGTCGTCCGACGAAGCACAGCGTCCCGTCGGGGCGCCAGTAGCCGATGTCGCCCGAGCGGTAGTACGGCTCCCCTCCGCCGGCGAGCGGTCGGAACCGTCGGGCGGTCAGCTCCGGCTCGTCGACGTACCAGCAGTCGGTGCCCGCGCCGCCGATGGCGATCTCCCCCGGTACGCCGGCGGGCTGCGGCACGTCCCGGTCGTCGAGCACGACCACCCGGACACCGGGCAGCGGACGCCCGATGGGTACCTCGTCCTCGGTCGGCGCCATCGGCACGACGTCGTGCAGGGTGGAGGTGATCGTCGCCTCGGTGACCCCGTAGGCGTTGCAGACCCGCAGGCCGGGGGCGATCGCGGCGGTCTCGCGGGCCAGCTCGGCGGGAAGCCGTTCGCCGCCCACGACGATCATTCGGAGGGCGTGGTCCCGGTCGGCGAGGCCGGCGGACAGATCGGCGACGACCGACGCCAGGTAGGCCGTGGGGAGGTTCAGCACGCTCACCCGGCGCAGCAGCAGCAACGCGGCGAGCTCGGCCCCGCTCGGGACGTCCACCCGGGGAAGGACCAGCGCGCCGCCCTGCACGAGGGTGGGCAGCACCTCCTCCAGGAAGACGTCGAAGGCGGGGTTGGTGAACTGCAGCGTCCGGTCGGCGCTGGTCAGGGCGAAAGCCTCGACGGTCCGGTCGACGGCCGCGTCGAGCGACGGCCGGGAGACCGCGACCGCCTTGGGCACCCCGGTGGAGCCGGAGGTGTGGATGACGTACGCGGCGTCGATCGTGCGCGCCGTGGGCGGCGGCGCGTCGGACCTGGTCCAGCCGGCCGGGACGACGTTCGTCGGGGCCTCGCGGAGTCGCGCGCATCGGTCGGGCTCGGCGATGAGCAGGACGGGACGCAGGCGCTCGACCACGCGCGCGACGCGCGGGTCGGGGGTGTCGACCGGCAGCGGCGCGAACGGGATGCCGGCGTCGAGGCAGGCCAGCAGGTAGACGATGGCGTCCACGCCCCGGGGCAGGACCGCGGCCACCACGTGTCCCGGGCGGGCCCCCGCGTCGTGCAGCGCCGCACCGGCCTGCCGGACCCGCGCGGCCAGATCGGCGTAGCTGAGCGTGTTCGAGCCCTGGTGGATCGCGACCGCGTCGCCGAAGCGTGCGAAGGCCGCGCGGAGTCGATCAGCCACCGGCGGGGCGGCCGCGCGCTCGCTCGCCGCCACGGCGGGTGGCTCGTCCATCGGCAGTTCCCGGACGGGTGCGGCGGGAGCCGCCAGGTAGGCGCGCAGCAGCCGCTCGTACCGTGCCGACAGGAGGGCGACCGCCGCCGGGGTGAATCGCTCGGTGGAGTAGTCCCAGACCATGGTCAGCGCCTCGGTGTGACCGCCGCCGAGAGCGCGGTGGCCGGGGATGACGACGACGTCGATGTCGAACCGGGCGGACTGGAGGTTGATCCCTTCGGTCACGCTGACGTCGAGGCCGGGAACGGTCCACCGGGGCAGCGGGCTGTCGTGCTGGCTGAACATCACCCGGAACAGCGGGTTGTCCAGGTCCCCGGTGCTGGCACCGAGCCGGCGGACGATCTCGTGCACCGGGGCGGCCTGCTGGTCCAGGGCGGCGAAGAGGCTCCGCATGGCGACGTCGACGAGGTCCGTCCCGCTCCATCCGGGCTCGTGCCGGAGCCGTACGGGAAGGCTGTTGACCATCATCCCGATGGTGTGGCGGAAGGCGGGCGGCCGGTTGCCGACGGCGGTGCCGAGCACGAAGTCGTCCCGGCCGTGGTGCCGACGCAGTAGTTCGGCGAAGAGCCCGTAGAGGACCGCGAACGGGGTGTGCCCGTCCCGTGCGGCGCGTTCGTGCAGGGCCCGGACGAGATCGGGTGGCAGCGACCGGCGGAGCTGGCCGCCGGCGAAGTCCCGGCGGGGCGCCCGGCTCCGGGCCAGCCCGTGGAAGGTCGCGGCGAAGTCGGTGCCCGCCAGCTCCTCCTGCCACCACGACAGGGCCTCGGCGACCTCGGCGCGGTACGCCGGCTGCTGGCAGTGCCGGACGTACTCGGCGTAGCCCGGCGCGCGCGGAGGACTCGGCTCCCGCCCGGTGGTGATGGCCCGGTACGTGGTGAACAGCGCCTCCACGAAGGTCGAGAACGACCGTCCGTCGTGGATCAGGTGGTGTTCGGAGTGCACCAGCCGGTGTCGGTGCTCGGCGAGCCTGACCAGCAGCCAGCGACCCAACGGCGCAGCGTCGAGCCGGAAGAGCTGCGCCGCGTGTCGCCGGAGGGCGTCCAGGAAGTCCGCGTCGGGATCGGTGGCGTCACGCAGGTCCAGTTCGTCGAGGTGGACGCGGAGGTCGCCGTCGACGATCCGCTGGGTGGGTTCGTCGGCCGAGACGGCCAGCCGGAACGCGTCGTGCCCTGCGACGACCTGTTCGAGGCTCCGGCGCAGCGCGTCGCGGTCCAGCACGCCGTCGAGGTCGAAGACCGCCGTGAAGTGGTACGCCGCGCTGTCCGGCGACAGCCGCTGGTGCAGCCAGACAAGCTCCTGTTGGGCGGACAGTGCGAACGTCCTCGACGTGGTTGACATGCGGCGACGATCCCTCCTCGGTGGTCGTCGCCAGTCTGGGCGCGGGCGCTGACGTCCGGCTTCCGTCGCGCTGTCACGCCGCTGTCACGCCGCGGCCTCCGGAACGGCCGCACCGCCCCTCGCGGCCGTCGGCGAGGGGCGGTGCGGCGGAGGGTGGGCTGACCCCTTTGGCGAAGCGGTTGGCCGCGGCCGGCGGGACGCTCGGTGAGCTGAAGCCAACCGTCACGGTCAGGAGGGCGTCACCGCGCGGTGGTGGCCATGCGCAGCCCCAACGCGATGAGCACGGTTCCGCTGACCGCGTCGAGGCGGCGCCGGATCACCGGTCGGCGGAACCAGGCTCCTGCCCGGCCCACGGCAGCGGCCAGGGTCAGATAGAACGCTGTTTCGACCAGGACCTGCACCGCCGCCAGCAGCGCGGTCGTGGCCAGCAGCGGACGGTCCGCCGGCACGAACTGCGGATAGAACGCGATCATGAACACCGCGGCCTTGGGGTTCGCCAGCATCACCACCACTCCCTCGACGAAGGCCCCGGCCCAGCGCGGCTGACCCTCCGGGATCGAGGTCACCGTGGCGGCCTCGGTGTGGGCCCGGCTGCGCCAGGCGGTATGCCACGCCTTGAGGCCGAGGTAGAGCAGGAACAGCGCACCGGCAACGCGCAGCACGACGAAGGCCACCTCGGAGGCGGCCACCAGCGCGGCCAGACCCGCCCCGGCGCACAGCGCCCACACGTACAGGCCCGCCTCCAACCCCAGCACGGTCGGCACGGTCGCGCGCAGACCGTGCAGCGCCGCCCGGCGGAAGATCAGCGCCATCGCCGGGCCAGGGGATGCGGAGATCAGCAGTACCGCCACCACGAACCCGGGCAGCGTCGCGAGAAGATCCATCGGCTCATCCTGCCGTCGGCTGATCGTCGCCTCAATCGCATACCCGGGCTCGTCTTCGGGGGCAGATCACGAGCGGCTGGTGGCCGAGGTACTGGTCACGGCCGCCACCCGGCATCCTCCTGCCTCGCTCGGGCGTGGACGTCGGTACCCGACGTCCACGCCAGAGCCAACGGGGTTGAGACGGTGCCGACGGCCCGGCTGGGCGGTGCGGGCGTGGCACGATACTCGGTGTCCTCCGCCGCTGGGCGGTCGGGACACGACGTTGATGGAGTCGGGATGACAGGACTGGCCGGCGCACCGGTGCCGGGGCTGACCCCACTGTGGTCCCACGACCCGGTCACCGCCGGCCCGTACCGACTGGTCGGCCGCCTGGGCGCGGGCGGGCAGGGAGTGGTCTATCTCGGCGAGGACGACCAGGGTCACCGCGTCGCGGTCAAAATGATCAACATCGACCTGCGCGATCCCCGAGCTCGGTCGCAGTTCATGAAGGAGATCGCGGCGGCACGGCGGGTCGCCCCGTTCTGCACGGCGCAGGTGCTCTTCGCCGACGTGGACGGCGAGACGCCCTACGTGGTCAGCGAGTTCATCGAGGGCCCGACCCTCTACCGCCACGTCCGTGAACGTGGAGTGGTCGACGGCAACGCGCTGCACCGGCTCGCCGTCGGCACCGCCACCGCGCTCGCCGCGATCCACCGCTCCGACGTCGTGCACTGCGACCTGAAGCCGGACAACGTGGTGCTCGGCCAGGACGGCCCCCGGGTGATCGACTTTGGCATCGCCCGCGCGCTGGGGGTCACCGAGACGATGACCAGCAGGGTGATGGGAACGACCGCGTACATGGCCCCGGAGCGGTTCCGCAACGACTCGGTCGGGCCGCCCTGCGACGTCTTCGCGTGGGGCGCGACGATCGCCTTTGCCGCGAGTGGCCGGCCGCCGTTCGGCAACGACTCGCTCTTCGCGGTGATGCACCGGGTGCTGAACGACCCGCCCGACCTGCCCCCGCTGCCCCCGGGCCTCGACGAGCTGATCCGGCAGTGCCTGGCCAAGGATCCGGCGGACCGGCCGGAGGCCGAGCAGGTGCTGATCCGGCTGCTCGGGCAGGACGCCCGGACCGCCGGCCCGATCCGCCGGGAGACGGTGCTCCAACTGGGCAACGAGACCGCCGGCGCCCCGACGCCGAACCAGCCGCTGCCGATGCCCCGCTCCGCCTCGGACGCGCCGACGGCGGCACCGACCCGAGCCGGCACGGCACCGGTCTCGGCGACCCGTCCCGAGCCGATGGCACCGACGCGGGCCCAGCAGACGCCGCAGGGCCACCCTCCAGCTTCCGCGGCGGGTACGCCCGCCACGCCGTCCGACCTGGCCGGCGGCGGCTGGGGACGACGGCTCCGCCGGGAGTCGGTCGACGCCGGGGGCATCTCGACCGCGATCTTCCTCGGCTCGGTCGGTGCCGCGGCGGGCTACGTCGCGGCGGGCGCGGTGGGCGTGGCCGCGGCGACCGGGGCGGCCACCTTCATCGTGGTCTACCTGGTCCGGCTGCTGGTCGCGGCAGCCCTCGGCGGCCGGTCCGACCGTCCCTGACCGAACGGACGCCGGGTCCGGCGCCGCCCATGGCGCCGCATCGATAGGTTGACTGCCACCAGTTGACCGCCGAGGAGGACGTCGCCATGACCCCAGCCCCGTCGCGTACCCGACAGTGGTTGCCGTACACCGCGGCCGTCACCGCCGGGTTGCTGGTCATCGCCGGGGCGTTCGTGCTCGTGCGGCAGCGGGACGCGGGCACCGACCGACCCCGGGCCGACTGCGCCACCAACCTGGACGTCAACTCCTCCACCGAGAAGGCGGCGCTGCTGGTCGAGCTGGCCAAGCGGTACAACAGCAGCGACCGGTCGCTCGACGGCGGCGGCTGCGCCCAGGTGCGCGTCAGCGCTCTGAACTCGGGCAAGGCCACCGAGGCGCTGGCGGCCGGCTGGAGCGGCACCGGCCTGCCGGAGCCGCAGGTCTGGTTGCCGACGTCGAGCCTGTGGACCGGTCAGCTGCAGTTGCTCGACCAGGCCGCCGGGCGGGCTTCGGTCGGCCGGAATGGGGTCGCTTCACCTTCGGCAAGGACAACCCGAACCTCTCCACCTCGGGCCTGGCGGCGACCATCGCCACGTACTACGCCGCGGCGAACCGCTCCAGCGACCTGACCCGGTCCGACCTGGCGGATCCGAAGGTGACCCGGTTCGTCCGGCAGATCGAGGCCAACGTGTCGCACTACAGCGACGACTCGGTGGATCTGCTCCGCGACCTCGCCGAGGCCGACCTGGCCGGCGGGGGCGCCAGCACCGGCGACATGAGCGCCATGGTCATGCAGGAGGAGCTGGTCCACCTCTACAACGAGGGGGGACTGAGCCCGAGACAGGAGGGCCAGGAACGGGGCTCCCGGCCGAGGGTGCCGCTGGTCGCCGTCCATCCGAAGGAGGGCACCTTCAACCTGGACCACCCGTTCGTGGTGCTCCCCTCCGCCGACGAGCGGCAGCGCGCGGCGGCGGAGGACTTCCTGGCCTTCCTGACCGAGGACGCCCAGCAGGAGAGCTTCGCCCGCCTCGGCTTCCGGGACCACGAGCGCCGGGCATCGGCGGAGCTGCTCGCCAGCGTCGGCGCCGAGCCCACCGGTGGGCTGACCTACTTCGCGCCGCCGAACCCGGGGGTGGTCGAGGCGATGCTGGACGGCTGGAGCACGCTGCGCAAGAAGGCCAACATCCTGATCGCGTTGGACACCTCCGGATCGATGGAGGCCCCGGTCGGCAACCGCACCCGCTTCCAGGTCGCCTCGGCGGCGGCGGCCAAGGGGCTCGCGCTGCTCAACTCCGAGGACCGGGTCGGGCTCTGGTCGTTCTCCTCGGAGACGTCGAAGCGGCCCGACAGTCCCTACCGCGAGGAGGTCCGGCTCGGCGACTTCGACGAGAAGCGGATCAACAGCCGGATCGCCAGCCTGCACGTCGCCGGGGACACCGCGCTCTACGCGACCGTCCGCGCCGCCCACCGGCAGCTGCTCGACCGGTACGACCCGGAACGGATCAACGCCGTCGTCGTGCTGACCGACGGCAAGAACGAGTACAGCCGGGACAACGACCTGGCCCGGCTGCTCGCCGACGTCGCCCTGGACCCGGAGCGTCCGGTCAAGATCTTCTGCATCGCCTTCGACCGGGAGTCGGACCTCACCACGCTGGACCGGATCGCCAAGGCGTCGTCGGGCAAGGCGTTCGACGCCACCGACCCCGCCAAGATCGACGAGGCGTTCGTCAAGGTGGTCAGCAGCTTCTGAGCCTGCTCGGCCGCGACGGGGCAAGGGCGGCGGCCACCCGACATCCGGCGACAACCACCCGCGCCAGGCACATTGACCCGGGTCGTCGAATGTGACGCATTAGACACCCCTCCGGGCGACGTGCAGCCCATTCCCGGTCGGGCGGAAACAGACCGCAATCAAGGGGTAGCGCATCGCTTCTCGTCGTTGGATACTTGCCGCCGACGCACGACTGATCCTGGCGTGCCGGTGCCGACGGAAAGGCAATTCCGTGAAGCGTGACCAGTCGCCCGTGTTGCCGGGCAGCGGCGCGACCGACTACGCACGCTATATGCGCACGGAGGCGCTGCTCGACCTGCAACGGTCCCCGGCCGAGATGGTCCACCGCGACGAACTGCTCTTCCAGGTGGTGCACCAGTCCACCGAGCTGTGGCTCAAACTGGCCGCGGCTGAGTTGACCGAGGCGACCGCCCGGGTGAGCGCCGGGAATCCGGCGGCGGCCGAGGCGCTGCTGGCGCGGGCGACGCTCGCGGTGCGGCTGGTCACCGACCACCTGGAGATGTTCCGGCATCTGTCCCCTGTGGACTTTCAAACGATGCAGCCCGCGCTGGGGAACGGTTCCGGGGCCGAGTCGCCGGGTTGGCGGCAGGTCCAGGCGGCCAGCCGGCAGCTCGGGCGCGCCTTCGCCGACTGCCTCGCCGACCGGGGGATCCCGGCGGCGGAGTTGTGCCCGGCGGACCCGGCGAATCCGGTCCACCGGCTCGCCGAGGCGATGGTGGACTGGGACGAGCAGGTGTCGCTGTGGCGGGCGCGGCACTACCAGGTGGCCCTGCGGGTCGGCGGTCACGCTCCGGCGGGCACGCCGGGCAGCCCGACGACGATGCTCGCCAAACTCGTCGGACACCGGTTCTTCCCCGAATTGTGGCAGGCCCGACTCCAGCACGCAGGCGACGATATCGGCGCCGCCCGACCCTGACCCGCGTACTCGCCGGTGGAGACCGGCGGACTCCGATTGTGGCGCCGATTCGGAAATGTCGAGGGGCGATTCGTGCACGAATTGACGAGTTGGTTGTCCGGTACGGCCGATCCGCGTACGTTTCCCTACCCGGCGGTGCTGCGCGAATTCCATGAGGTCGGCAAACACTTCGTCGAAAAGGAGCTCCTCGCCCTGCTCGACGAGAGCCGGGCGAGAGTTGCCGGCGCGTCGGCGGCCGTCGGCGACGCGCGGCGGTTGACCGACTTCCTCGACGTGGCGCTCGACAAGTGGGACGGCCGCTACGACTACCGCAGCTACCTGGCCCTGCGCCTGCTCCGGCTGCCCTGCGGCGCGGACGACCCGCCACCGGCCGGGGACGACGCCACCGCGCGGCGCGCCCGTGACCGGCTGTTCGTCCGCCTGGTCGCCGACGCCCTGGCCTTCGAGTTGGCCGCCGCCGCCCACGCCACCGACCTGCTCCCCCAGCAGCGTCCGGGGCCGACCGTGGTCACCAAGCGCTGCCGCCTCGGCGTCCGGGCCGCCCTCCCCGCGCTGGCCCGCCTCGGCGTGGCCGGGGCGGTGGGCGACGGCGAGCCGGCGACAGCCGCCGCCGCGCTGCGCGCCGTCGCCGCCGACCTCGCCGCCGACGGGGATCCGCCCCTGGGGCTGAGCATGTTGCCGGTTCACGTGACCCACGACGAATACCTGTTCATCCGCGTGCTCCAGGCGTACGAGTGTCTCTTCGCCGGGCTCGCGGACGAGCTGCGCGCCGCCGTCGCCGCGCTGGCCGGGAACGACCCCCGTCCGGCGGCCGAGCGGCTGCGGTACGCCGGCGACCTGCTCGCCACCGCGGGGCCGCTCTTCTCGCTGCTGGCCACCATGCAGGCGGAGTCGTTCCGGACGTTCCGGCAGTACACCGAGGGAGCCAGCGCCATCCAGTCCCGCTCCTACAAGCTCGTCGAGTCGCTCTGCCGTACGCCCGAAGAGGACCGGCTGGACTCGGTGGCCTACCGGTCGGTGCCGGAGGTGCGGGCCCGGGTGCGGGCCGGCCAGCCGACGGTCGACGAGGCGTACCGGTCGGCCGTGCGGGAGGGCCGGCTCGACGGCGCGGGCCGCGTGCTGCTGGCGCGGCGGATGGAGGCGTTCGCCGGGGCCCTGTTGCAGTGGCGGCGCACCCACCACCGGATCGCCACCCGGATGCTCGGTCCCCGCCACGGCACCGGCTACACGGAGGGCACGCCGTACCTGGCGGCGGTCCGCGCCGTGCCGGTCTTCACCGCCGTCACCACCGATTCCCGCCCGGTCGACCCGATCGGGGGCCGCAGCTCGTGAGCCGATCCGGTCCGGCATCCGGGCCTGACCTGCCCCGGTGTCTCGACGCTGCGGCACACGCCGCGCTGCGCGCCGAGTTCCCGCTGCTGGAAACCTGTGTCTACCTGAACAACAACTCCACGGGCGCGGTGCCGAGGGGCGCCGAGCGGGTGCTGCACGACTACTGGGAGACGCTGCGCACCTGGCGGGACGACGTGTGGCAGGGCTGGCACGTCGGCCTCGACCGGTACGCCGACTCGGTCGCCGCGCTGATCGGCGCACCGCCGGGCAGCGTGGTCACCGACGCGAACCTGAGTGCCCTGCTCGCGCGGGTGGCGTCCTGCTTCGACTACCGCCCGCCTCGCGACCGGGTCGTCACCACCGACCTGGAATACCCGACGGTGCCGTTCGTCTTCCGGGCGTTCGGCCGCTACGGCGCCCGCCTCGACGTGGTCGGCGCCGGCGGCCCCCACCTCGACCAGGACGCCCTAGAGGCGCGCCTCGACGAGCGGACGCTGCTGGTGTGCGTGTCGCACGCCAGCTTCACCTCTGGCGCCACCGTCGACCTGCCCCGCCTGGTCGCCCGCGCCCACGACGTCGGCGCGCTGGTGGTGGTGGACGCCTTCCAGACCGTGGGGGTGGTGCCGATGGACGTCACCGCCCTCGGTGTCGATGTCGTCCTCGGCGGCGCGCACAAGTGGCTCTGCGGCGTCGGCACCGCCTTCCTCTACGTCCGCCCGGACCTGGTGCCGGAGCTGGAACCAGCCGCCACCGGCTGGCAGGCCGGCGACCGGGCGCTGACGTTCCAGCCGTCCACCGGCTGGGCGCCCGGTGCCCGACGGTTCGCCGGCGGTACGCCGTACCCGTTCACCTCCCTGGTCTCGCAGGTCGGCCTGGACCTGCTGGCCGGGATTGGCGCCGAGGCCATCCGGGGGCACTCGCTGGCCCTCACCCAGCGGGTCCTGGACCGGGCCCGCGAGGCCGGCATCGCCGTGGTCAGCCCCACCGAGCCGCACCGCCGCGGCGGCGTGGTGTGCCTGGACGTGCCCGACGGCGAGGCGGTGAAGCGGCGGCTGGCCGCCCGTGACCTGATCTGCAGTTGGCGCGGCTACCTGCGGGTCGGCCCGCACGTCTACAACACCCTCGACGAGGTCGACGCGTTCATGGACGCGCTGGCGAAGGAGCTGCACCGATGACCGTCACCCTCTCCCCGCGCGCCCTGATGAGCCTGCTCGCCAACGGCCCCAAGGCCATGGACGTGCTGGAGACGGCGTTCGGCATGGGTCTGCTCGACGCGCTGGAGCCCGGGCCGGTCCGCCTCGACGCGCTGGCCACCCGGTTCGGGGTACGCCCGCTGCGGCTCTACAAGTTCCTCGACTGCCTGGAGAGCCTGGGCTTCCTGAGGCGCGACGAGCCCGACGACGACATCGGCTCCACCAGCTACCGGCCCGTGCCGGGGCTGCGCGACGCGGTCGCCGCGGTGGTCGGCCCCGGCGCGGTCGAGCGTGACCGGGACCGCTACCCCTGGCGGCGGCTGCACGGCCGACTGCCCGAGAGCCTGCGCGGCCAGGTCAGCATCGGCGACGACGACTTCGCCTGGCCGCCGAAGACCGACGCCCAGACCGCCGACTTCGAACGCAGTATGGCCGTCGGGCTGGGACCGGTGATCGAGGCGGTACGGCGGCACGCCGGTCTGCTGTGGCCGGAGCGGCGTCGCCTGCTGGAGGTGGGCGGCGGCGACGGGACGCTCGCCGCGCACATCCTGGACACCGCGGCGGGCCTGCGGGCCGACGTGTACAACCTGCCGGCCGTGGCGCCGCTGGTGGCGGCCACCCGGGTCGCGCGGGGGCACGCCGAGCGGCTGGGGTTCGTCGGCGGCGACTTCCTGACCGAACCGCTGCCCCGGGGGTACGACGCGATGTCGTTCGTCCGGGTGCTGCACGACTGGCCGAACGAGGTGGCCCGCCGCCTGGTGGAGCAGGCGTACGCGGCGCTGGAGCCGGGCGGGCTGCTGCTGATCTGCGAGGAGTTCCGCACCCCGGACCGGCTGGCGATGCAGTTCTTCTGGAGCTACTTCCTGATCGGGGTGGACAGCTGCGTCAGCCGGCTGCGCGAGGCGGAGTTCTACACCAAGCTGCTCGCGGAGGTCGGCTTCGAACGGGTGGCGGTGCTGCCCGGTGCCTGGGAGTTGGTCGTGGCGTACAAGCCGACCCCGGCGGGCTGACCGGCCCGCCCGTACGCACCGGCCGCGCACGCTGCGTCAGCGCCGCCTCCCCGCCCGGCGGACCGACGGCCGGCACCGAGAGCGGGCGACCCCGAGCGCCCCCGGACGAGGCATTGACGCTCGACAGCGGCCCGACTAGCGTGCCTTCTCACCACGGCGTCAACCTGCGATGACACCGGGTGAGTGTGGGAGGCAATGTGAGATCAAGAGTCCTGATGGCCTCGCTGGTGGCGGCGAGCTGCACCCTGGTCGCCGCACCGGCTGCGGCGGCACCCGCGTCCACGCCGTCCGCACCGGTGAGCGCGGCGTCCGCCGCGCCCGGCGTCCGGCCCGTGCCGGGCGAGTACATCGTCCGGCTGCGCCCGGGCGCCGACCCGCGCGGCCTCGCCCGTGCCCTGTCGGTCAACCCGCGGTTCGTCTACGAACGGGCCGTCAACGGCTTCGCCGCGGAGCTGACCGCCGGGCAGGTGCAGGCGCTGCGCCGCGATCCCGCGGTGCTCGGCGTCGAGCAGGACGCCTGGCTCGACGACGTCGCCGAGGGCACCCAGACCAACCCGCCGTCCTGGGGTCTGGACCGGATCGATCAGCGCACGCTGCCGCTGTCCAACAGCTACACCACGACCGCCACCGGCTCCGGTGTGCACGCCTACGTCATCGACTCGGGCATCGATGTGACCCACCCCGACTTCGAGGGCCGGGCCAGCTTCGACTACAACGCCATCGACCGGCGCAACACCGACTGCGACGGGCACGGCACCCACGTCGCCGGCACGATCGGCTCGAAGACGTACGGGGTCGCCAAGGGCGTCCGGCTGCACGCCGTGAAGATCCTCAACTGCCAGGGGTCGGGCAAGACCTCGGCCACCATCGCCGCGATCGACTGGGTGACCGCCAACGCGGCGAAGCCGGCGGTGGCGAACACGTCGTGGAACTGGACCTACTCCGACACGCTGGCGACCGCGATCACCGGGATGATGAACTCCGGCGTCTTCCTGGCCACCTCGGCGGGCAACACCGGCGCGGACTCCTGCGACCGGCTGCCCCGGGCGGTGACCGCCGCGGTGGCCGTCGCCGCGTCGACCAACACCGACGCCCGGGCCAGCTACTCCTCGATCGGCGCCTGCGTCGACCTCTACGCCCCCGGCTCGGCGATCCTGTCGACGCAACCGAACAACACCACCGCCGTCTTCAACGGCACCTCGATGGCCACCCCGCACGTGCCGGCCACCCCACCACGTTGTCGCAGGCCCCGGCCCGCCACTTCCCGATCAGTCGAACCGACGGCCGTAGGGCCGCCCGCCGCGCCACCGCGACTCGTGCCGACGAGGAGGACGGCTGCCGTGAGCCACGTGCACTCCGTACCGGTGCGGGTTCAACCCGAGCCGTGCGAGACGATCGTCAGCCTCCCGCATCCGCGACTGCGGCCGTACGTCGTGGGTTACGCGGGCTTCCGGTCCGGCTCGGGAGCCGCCGTACGGCACCGGGTGCTGCCGATGAACCTGGCCACGATGATCATCGACTTCGCCGGGCCGAGCAGGGTGATCACCGGGCCCAGGGGTGGGCCCACCGTCCACGAGCAGACGGCGTGGGGGGACGGCGTCTCCATCGGCTTGACGCCGGCCGGAGCGACCGCGCTCCTCGGCGTGCCGATGCGGGAGATGACCGGCGGCACCTTCCGGCTCGCGGAGCTCCTCGGCGACCGCGAGGCGGAGTTGGCCGAGCGGCTCGGGGAGGCGCCGGACTGGCCGTCGTGGTTCCGGTTGCTGGACGAGCACCTCACCGCGCGGCTCGTCACGGACACGCGAACGGACAGGCTGACGACGCACGCGTGGTGGCGACTCCAGCAATCCGCGCACCGGCTCCGGATCAGCGCCCTGGCCGACGAACTCGGCGTCAGCCGGCGCACCCTCGAACTCCGGTTCCAGCGGCAGATCGGCCTGTCGCCCAAAACGGTCGCCAGGATCGCTCGCTTCCAGCGCGCCGTACACATGCTCACCCGGTCCGCCGGCCTGCCACGGACGGCGGTCGATTGCGGGTACGCGGACCAGTCGCACTTCAACCGTGAGGTCCGCGCCATGTCCGGCCTGACGCCGACCGAGCTGTGCGCATTCCTTCAATACCGGGAGTCCGCTGCTGGGTAGCGTCCCCGGCATGAGGCTCACCGGCAGGACAGCGCTCGTGACCGGCGGTTCCCGGGGGATCGGCCGGGCGATCGTGCGTCGACTCCACCGCGAAGGCGCGACGGTCGTGTTCACGTACAAGGAGAACCAGGCGGCTGCCGACGAACTCGTCAGCCAACTCGCCGGCACGGTCGCCGTCCGCGCCGACCAGGAGGACGTCACCAGCATCAGGGCGATGTTCCAACCGGTTCGCGACGGCCTGGACATTCTCGTCAACAACGCCGCCGTCAACCCCCGGGTGCCGATCGCGGACCTCACCGAGGACGAGTTCGACCGCGTGTTGACGGTCAACACCAAGTTCCCCGTGCTGGCCATCCGCGAGGCGGCGCCGGTGCTGCGCGACAACGGCCGCATCATCAACATCTCCACCCTCAACACGGTGGTGCCGGCGCCCGGGCACTCCCTCTACTGCGCCAGCAAGGCCGCGCTCGAACAGTTCACCGCCGTCGCCGCACGGGAGTTGGGCGGCCGTGGCATCACCGTCAACACGGTCTCGCCCGGCGCGACCGAGACCGACCTGCTCCGGGCCGTCAACCCGCCGGAGGCCCTGGCCCGGACCGCCGCCGTCACCGCGTTGCAACGGCTCGGCCAGCCCGACGACATCGCGGCCGTGGTCGCCTTCCTCGCCGGGCCCGACGCGCAGTGGATCACTGGCCAGAACATCCGCGCGACGGGCGGGCTGCTCGTCTGAACCTCGTCCGGGCCGATGCGGGTGACCGTCGGGACGCGGGCCGCGACGGCGGGCGCGGCCCGCGTCTGTCCACTGAGGAGCGACGGGGCGGCGGTCCCTGGCCCGTGCCCTGTAGCGTGTGACGCACTCTGGCAGAACCGCCCGGCGCCCCTCGGCCCCGGGCACGGGACACCTGACGTGAGGGCGCGCATGACGGCCGCCGACTTCGGCGTCAACCCGACCACCGCGACCAGCCCGGAGCAGTACGTCATACTGCTGCGTCGCATCCGCGACCAGTCCGGCCTCGCCTACCGCGAGATCGCCCGCCGCGCGCAGCGCAACGGCGACGTGCTGCCGGCGAGCACCCTGGCGACGATGCTGGGCCGTCCGACGCTGCCCCGCCGCGATCTGGTGTCGGCCCTGCTGCGGGCCTGCGGCGTGCCGGACGAGCGCGCGGCGGAGTGGCTGACGGTGTGGGGCCGGCTGGCCGCCGCCCGCACGACGGCGAGGCCACCGACGGCCACAACATCGAGCCGGCCCGGACACGTGCCGGTCGCCCCGGCCGCCCGCACCACCGGCCCGAGCGGGCCCGTCGCCGCGCGGGACGCCCGGACCACCGGCCCGAGCGGTCCCGTCGCCGGGCCGGGCGCGGAGGGTCTCGGGCCGGCATCACACCCGCAGCGCTCCGCCGCCCTACGCCTGATCCCCGCACCCGGCGGGACCGGGACGGCCGGTCCGGCACGGGGACGGGGCGGCGCCTCCGGCGCAGGGCGGGACCGGGCCGTGTTGCGTGGTTTGCCGTCACCGGCCGCCGACGAGGCGCGGCCGGCGGACGGGGGGTCAGGCGCGCCGGTTCCCTATCAGCTGCCACCAGCGCCGCCGTTGATGGTCGGCCGCTCGGCGGAAATCGACCGGCTGCTCGCGGCGACGGAGACCGACGCCGCGGTGTGTTTGGTCGAGGGTGCCGGCGGTGTCGGCAAGTCCGCGCTCGCGCTGCACGTCGCGCACCGGATCGTCGGGCGTTACGACGGCGGCTGCCTCTACGCGGACCTGCGCGGGGCCACCGACGGCATCGCGGCGGCCGAGCCCGCGGACGTGGTGGGCCGGTTCCTGCGGGCGCTGGGCGCACCCGCCGTCCCCGCCTCGCTCGACGAGGCGTCGGCGTTGCTGCGCACCTGGACCGCCGAACGGGGCGTGCTCGTGGTGCTGGACAACGCCGCGTCGGCGGCGCAGGTCCGACCGCTCCTGGCCAGCGGGCCCGGCTGCACCACGATCATCACGAGCCGGTGGATGCTCCCCGACCTGGACACGACCGCCCGGATCCGCCTCGACCCATTACCCGACGACGCGGCGCACGCCCTGCTCGCCGGGCTCACCGGCGCCCAACGCGTGCAGGCGGAGCCGGCCGCCGCGGCGACGGTGGTCCGCCGGTGCGGCGGGTTGCCGCTGGCGTTGCGCATCGTCGGCGCCCGCGCCGCGGCCCGGCCGGACGCTCCACTCACCGGCCTCGCCGAGCGGATCGACGACGAGGGCATGCGGCTGGACGTCCTGGAGGTCGGTGACCTGTCCGTACGGGCCAGCCTGCACCTGGGCTACCAGGCGTTCGGGGACGCGCGGCAGGGCGAACGCCGGCAGGCGGCCCGGCTCTTCCGGCTCGCCGCGCTGCCGGACTGGACGCACGTCACGTCGTACGGCTGCGCGGCGCTGGCCGATCTGCCGGTCGCCGCGGCGGAGCGGGCGCTGGACGCGTTGGTCGACGCGCACCTGATCGAGTCGGCCGGGGGCGACCGCTACCGCTTCCATGACGTCGTCCGGCTCTACGCCCGCGAGCGGGCGCAGGCGACCGACGACCCGTCCCAGCGGGCGGAGGCCCTCGGCAGGCTGACCACGTGGCTGCTCGCGGCCACCACCCGCGCTGCCCGGCTGCTCTATCCCGACGACCGGTTCGGCATCGACGAGCCGGCCGGCCCGGCGCGCCCCGGCCCGCCGCTCGGCGACACCGCCGACGCGTGGGCGTGGTTCGAGCGGGAGCACACCAACCTGTTGCTGATAGCCCGCCAGCAGACGGCGGCCGGACGGACCCTCACCGAGGTCCGCGACCTGGCTCTCGTGGCGGCCAAGTTCCTCGACTACGCCGGGCACATCGCCGAGCAGCAGCAGTTCGGCCACCTCGCCTTCGCGGCGGCGAGCCGAAGTGACGACCGCTCGGGCGCGGCGTCCGGGCTCAACATCGCCGCAGTCGCGCTGCTGCGCCAGGGCCGGCTCGACGAGGCGATCCCGATCCTGGAGCAGTGCCTGGCCGTCCAGCGCGAACTCGGCGACCGGAGCCGGGAGGCCGCCATCCTGAACAACCTCGGAAACGCCCTGCGCGACAGCGGCGACCTCGCCGGCGCCCTGCACCACCTCCAGGCGGCCCTGGTCATCCGGCGGCAGCTCGGCCAGCGGCACAAGGAGGGATTGGTGCTCGACAACCTGGCCCTGGTGTACCAGCGCCTCGGCGACTACTCGCGGGCCATCGCCTGTCACGAGGCGGGGCGCGCCGTCGCCGACGGCGGCACCGATCCGCTACGCGAGGCCCAGGCGCTGGTGAACTTCGCCGAGACGCTGCGGGCCTCCGGTGACCACCGGGCGGCGATCGGCCGGGCCGCCGAGTCGCTGGAGATCTGCCGACGCTACGAGCACCAGCGGGGCATCGGCCTGGCGTTGCAGGTGTTGGGCGACGCCCACGCGGGCCTGGGACACCTCGCCGTGGCGCGCCGGCACTGGCGGGAGGCCCTGGACCGGCTCGACGGGCTGGACCCGCAGGCGTGCGCCCGGCTGCGCGCCGCCCTGGCACCGGCCACGCCTCCCGCTGGACCGCGCTGACGGGGCAGCCCGCGGGGTGTCGAAGCCAGCCCGGGGCGCCCCGGCCGCATGCGAGGCCGGCCGGGGCGACGTGCGTCCGACGGCTGCCGGGCCGGCGCTCGCCTGGTCAGCAGCGTATCCGTGGTGCCAGCCGACTGTCGGCGGGGCCGCCGCGGTCCAGGTAGGTCGACGCGGCGAAGGCCAGGAAGCGTTCCGCGTCGGCCGCGGTCGAGGCCAGACCGAAGGAGACGCGTACCGCCCCGCCGGTCGGCAGCCCCAGCGCGGCGAGGTGCTCATCGATCGTCTCGGCCTGCGCGAGGACCGTACGGCGCAGGGAGCCCCGGCTGATCCCGAAGGCGGCCTCGGCCGCGCCCGGGTTGCAGAAGCACCCCGTACGCAGGGCGAAGCCGGCCGCCGACGCTTCGCGTGCGACGAGCCGCTCGTCGACGAGCGAGCCGTCCGGGTAGCGGAAGTTGAACGCCACGGTGCCGCCCCGGGCATCGCCCGTCGACGGCCCGTAGACCCGGACCAGCGGCCGGCCGTTACGGTGCCGCAACGCGGTCAGTCGCTCCAGCAGCCACCCGGTGAGCAGGCCGACCCGGGTGTGGACGAGGTCGACGCCGATCGAGTCGAGCCAGCGCAGCCCGAACTCCACGTCCGGGATGCTGAGGAAGTTGAGCGTGCCGTCCTCGAAGCCCGACTCGTCCCCCATCGGCTGGTGCCAGTCGCCCTGAACGCTCACCGCCCGGATGGTGCCGCCGGCGAACCAGGGGCGGCGCAGCCGGGTCAGCGCGTCGCGCCGGGCCAGCAGCGCCCCCACCCCGGTGGGGTAGCCGAAGAGCTTGTACCAGCTCAGGCAGACGAAATCCGGGCGGACGACGCTCAGGTCCAGCCGGTTCGTCGGGGCGAACGCGGCGGCGTCGAGCAGCACGGCGTACCCGTGCTGCTGGGCCAGGTCCACCCACCGCAGCGGATGCTGCACCCCGGTGAAGTTGCTCTGTGCCGGGTACGCGAAGAGCCCCGACGCGCCGGACCTGCGCCACCGGGGACGCCCGGCCGGCCCGCCCCGGCCGGCGGCCAGCGCCGCGACCACGTCGGGTTCGGCCACCCGCAGGTCCGGCCCGGTCAGCGGCACGTAGCGGACCGGCGCGCGGGCCGCGCGGGCGTACTCCCGGATGCCGTTGACGGAGTTGTGGTTGTCCCACGTCAGCACGAGCGGGCAGCCGGGGCCGAAGCCGTACGCCTCGCCCACCAGGCGGCAGGCGCCGCTGGCGTTCGGGGTGAAGACGACCGCGTACTCGGTCGGGTCGGCGCGGAAGAAGTCGAGCACCGCGCGCCGGGCCGACTCGACCAGCGAACCGGCCGCCTCGGAGGTGGGGTTCTCCGAGTGCGGGTTGCTGTACAGGCCCGAGAGCAACCGGTCCTGGTGGGCGACGACCTGTGCCCGTGCGGCCACCCCGGACCCCGCGTAGTCGAGGTAGGTCCGGCCGTCGCGGTCGAGGTGCCGGTACTCGGTGGCGCGCAGCTCGTCGATCCGGGCGGTGCTCGCGTACGCGGCGGTCGCGGCGACCCGTGCGCCCGGTGTGGCGGGTGCCCGCTCCTCAGTTGTCATGTGGGGTGCGGCCGATCCGGCTCAGGGCGCGCCGGTCGAGTTTGCCGTTGGGCAGGGTGGGCAACCGCTCCACCCGCTCGAACACGGTGGGAACGGCCACGGCGGGCAGCCGGTCGAGCAGGTGGGCGCGCAGGGCTTTCTGCTCCACCGGTTCGGCGCAGACGACGAAGGCGACCCCCTGGTAGGGGACGGCGACGCCGGCCAGGAGCACCGCCGGGTGGGACATCAGGGCGTGCTCGATCTCGGCCGGTTCGATGCGCATGCCGCCGACCTTGAGCTGCTCGTCGACGCGTCCGTGGTAGCGGAGCAGGCCGTCGGCGCCCATGCTGACCCGGTCGCCGGTGCGGTACACCGGCCCGCCGGACACCACCCCGGGCGAGCAGACGCACAGCTCGCCGTCGTCGATCGAGATCGTCGTGCCGGGGATGGGACGGCCGATGGGCACCGGGTCCTCGCCCGCGGCGCATCTGTGCACGGTGCTCCAGACGGTGCATTCGGTGGGGCCGTACTCGTTGTAGAGCGTCGCGTGCGGCATGCGCTCGTAGTGCAGGTCGACCAGGCCGGGCGGGCAGCTCTCCCCGGCCACGATCACGGTGGTCAGGCTGGGCACCGGCGAGCGCAGCACCAGCCGGTACAGGGACGGCACCATCAGGGTGTGGGTGGGCCGGTGCAGGGCGCCGGCGCGGATCAGCGCCCGCACGTCGAACGGCCGGTCGCTCGGGATGACCAGGGTGCCGCCCGTGCACAGCGTCCAGTAGACGCCCGCCACGGAACTGTCGAACGAGATCGACGAGCACAGCAGGAACCGCTTCGGCGGGCGACCGTAGTACTCCAGCCGGGCGCCGGTCGAGTAGCTCAGCGCGGCCCGCGACACCGTGACCGCCTTCGGCACGCCGGTGGAGCCGCTGGTGAACAGCGTGTACGCGTCGGGCCCGTCCCGCCAGCCGCAGCGCGCCGGACGCAGGGACGCCAGCAGGCTCTCGGTGAGCACGACGCGGGCACCGCTGCCCGCGGCCATCAGTTCGCGGCGGGCCGCCGGGAAGGCAACGTCGATGGGGACGTACCGCGCGCCCGCCCGCAGTACGCCGAGCATGGCCACGATGGCCCAGCGCGACAGCCGGGTCCGCACGATCACCGGCTCCCCGACGGCCACTCCCCGCTGCTGCAGGTGCACGGCGACCGCGCCGCTCAAGCCCTCCAGGTCCGCGTACGTCAGGGTCTGCTCGGGATCGATCACGGCCGGCGCCTCCCGGCGGGAGCGCAGTTGCGCGGCCAGTGCCTCGGGGATCATCGCCGCCCGGCCACGACCGGCATCCGCTTGATCCCGCCCAGCCAGGTCGACCGTACGCGCTCGACCTCGCCGGCAGGCTCGAAGGACGCGAAGGTGGCGAACAGTTCCTCGAAGAAGATGCGCAACGTCAGCCTGGCGACGGCCGCCCCCAGGCAGTAGTGCCGCCCGTCCCCGAAGGCCAGATGCCGGTTCGGGTGGCGGTCCATGTCCAGCGTGTCGGCGTCGGGGAAGACGCTCTCGTCGCGGTTCGCCGACCCGAGCCACACCACGACGGCGTCGCCCGCCGCGACGCGGACGCCGCCGAGCGTGGTGTCCCGCGTCGCCAACCGCATGAAGTGCCCGGCCGGCGAGGTGAACCGCAGCGCCTCCTCCACCGCGCGGCCGACCCGCTCGGGTCGCCGGGCCCAGTGCGCGTACCGGCCGGTGCGGATCAGCTCGGCCAGGGCCGCACGGGGCACGTGCGGGATGGCGGCGCTGCCGCCGAGGAGCAGGCTGTAGCAGTTGGCCACGACCGCGCCGGGGCGCAGCGGCATGGACCCCAGCAGGTCCACCAGGTCCCCGCGCGGGCGCCGCCGGTGCTCCAGCACCAGGTTGAGCAGGTACGCGAACAGTTCCCGGTGCCCGCGGTCGAGGGTCGCGGAGGGACCGTCCGGCAGCATGACCTCCGGGTCGTGCTCGGCCACCGACATGGACACCCACCGGGCCAGGGCGGGCCAGTCGGCGGCCGGGATGCCCATCAGCGGCCCCAGGAAGGCCAGCGGCAGGGCGGCGGTGAGTTCGGCGAAGTCCAGGACCCCACCGGCGGGGCGGAGCATCTCCCGTACGAAGGAACGGATGGCCGGCGCGTGCCGCGCCACCGCACGCGTGGTCATCTCGCGTTGCAGCGGCCCCCGGATGAGGCCGTGCCGCGGCGGGTCGGTCGCCGCGAACTGCTGGTTCTGCGCCGGCTCCGGCCGGCCGAGCATGTTGAGCATCACCCCGCCGGTGGAGGTGAACCTGGCATGGTCGGCCAGGACGGTTCTGGCATCGGCGTGGCGGGTGACCGCCCAGAAGCCCGACCTGCCCTCGACCGGCTGCCAGCGGACGGGTTCCCACCGGCGCAGCGCCCGCCAGACGGCGTGCGGGTCGCCGGCGCCGTGCAGGGCTGGGTCGGCGAGGTCGACCCGGCCCGGGGGCCGGGTGTGGCCGCACGGTGGGGTTCTCATGCGGCCAGTACCTCGTCGACCAGCTCGGCGATGGTCGGCTTGAGGAACAGCACCGCGGCGTCGACCTCGACGCCGAGCTGCTCGTAGAGGTCCATCAGCAGGTCGGCGGCGAGCAGCGAGTCGCCGCCGAGGGCGAAGAAGTCGTCCTCGACACCCACTGGCGTGACGTTCAGCTTCTCGCTCCAGAGCCGGGTCAGCATCGACTCAAGCTCGGTTCGCGTCGGCACGGATATCCTCCCAACTGTCGATGAACCGCCGTGTCAGGGCATGCATCTCGGCCTCGCGGTACGAGCGGCGGTACCGCAGGCAGGCGGTGTAGGCGCCGCCCGCTCCCGGCTCGAGCCAGAACGCCAGCCCGTTGATGGGCAGCACCGGCCCGCCCAGCCCGAGCCCGGCGGGGATCGTCAGCGGCTCGATCCCAGCGCCGTCCAGCACCTGGATGACCTCGAACTGGGCCAGGCCCGGTCCGCCGTCGGCGAACAGCGCATCAGCCTGCGGCACCGCGTCCAGCAGCAGCGGAAACGGAATCTCGTGCGCGTACGCCTCGGCGAACGCGCGGTGCGCCGCGCCCACCGTCGGCGTGCCGAGCCGCACCGGCAGCACGTTCATGTACAGCCCCACGGTGTCCCAGTCGGAGCGCTGCCGGCCGTGGGTCAGCACCGGAACGACGGCCTCGCCGGGGCACAGCGGGCCGAGGGCCCGCGCGAACGCGGTGAGCAGGACGACGAACGGCGTGCTGCGCACGGTCCGGGCGACCGCCGCCGCCTGGTCCTGGGTGATGCCGCTCGGCGTCCTGATCTCGGCGGTGCCGGCTTCGCTGCCCGTGCCCTGGGCGAGGGCCGGTACGTCGGCGAGCATCCGGTGCCAGAACGGCACGGACCGGGTCACCCGCCGGGGCGCGTAGGTCGACCCGCTGTCGTGGTACGAAGGCGCCGGGCCGGTCTGCGGCTTCAGCACCTCGCGGAGCAGCAGCCGCATCGACCACGGGTCGGAGACGGTGTGGTGCGCCACGAGCAGCAGTTCCCGCCCGGCCAGGTACGCCCAGAGCAGGCACCGCGCGTCGGGCGGGTACCGGCCGGCGGCGGCCGCAGCCCACACGTCGTCGACCGTGCGCAGCGGCACCGGCGCCGCACCCAGCACGGGATGCCGGGCCACGACCGCGTCCAGGGCCCGCCGCAGGGCGGCCGGGTCGGGCTCCGCGGGCAGCCGGGCCGCGCCCAGCGCCACGAACCGGTCGATGTCCGCCGGCCCGCCCGCCCAGGACAGGATCCGCTGTCCGAACGGCTGGTCATCCACCTCGTACACCTCCCATGGCCGTCCCGGCCGTGTCGACCGGCGCCCGCCCGTGCGGTGCCGGGAGTCTTGTCGGCGGTTGCCCGGCGTCCGGCGCGACGGCGTCGTCCGGGAGGTCACGCCACCGCCGCAGCGGCGAGAAGTAGAGCAGCAGGCCGGACGCCCACACTCCGGCGGCCGCGATCCACAGCGTCGGGCGCACCCCCAGCCAACTGCCCAGCAGCCCGCCCGCCAGGGCACCCACCGGCATCACCCCGAAGATCACCCACCGGACCGAGGCAGTCATCCTGCCCAGCAGGTCCGGCGGGCAGACCCGCTGCCGGTAGCTGACCGCCGCCGCGTTGTAGACGGCGAAGACCGCCCCCAGTCCCGCCATGCCGGCCGTGTAGGCGACCGCGCCCCACCCGGGCTGGGCGATTGGTACGAGCAACACCGTCCAGCCGAGCCCCAGCGGAGCGATCCAGATGATCCGGGCGGTGCCCACCAGCCGCGCCAACCGCGCGGACACCAGGCCGCCGCCGATCCCACCCAGCGTGGTCAGGGCCAGCACCACACCGACCATGTGCTCGCTCAGGCGGAGGTCGCGCACCAGGTACAGGACCGCCAGCGCGAAGATCATCTGACTGAACAGGTTGAGCGACGCCGAGGCCGCCACCAGCCTGGGCATGATCGGGTGGCGGAACACGAAGGACAGCCCGGCGGCCAGCTCGCGGCGGAAGTCCCGCCGCCGCGCCGCGGCCGGCGGCTGCTCCGGACGGCGGATCAGCAGGAGGGACACGGCGTTCACCAGGTAGGCGAGCGCGTCGATCCCCGCGGTTCGCGCCACGCCCAGCGCCGACACCAGCGCGCCGCCCGCGCCGTATCCGGCGATCCGCGAGACCGAGTACGTGGTCGCCAGCTTGCCGTTGGCGTCGAGCAGTTGGTTCCCGGCGACGACCGACGGAAGGAAGCTCTGGTGCGCGGTCTCGTACAGCACGGTGCAGACGCTGGACAGCAGCGCCACGATCCACAGCTGCGCCATCGTGACCCAGCCGGCCCAGGCGCCGGCGGCGACGGTGGCCACCAGCGCGGCCCGTACGAGGTGACAGGCCACCATGACGCGGCGTTTGCGCATCCGGTCCACCCACACCCCGGCGGGCAGGGAGAGGAACAGGTAGGCGACCATCCGGGTGGCACTGAGGACGCCGACCTCCACGGCGGAGGCGTCCAGGACGGTGACGGCCAACAGCGGGATGGCCAGCATCGAGACGGCGTCGCCGACCTCGCTGAGGGTCCGGCCCGACCACAACACCATGAAGTCACGGTGTCGCCAGAGGCTGCCGCTCATGCCGCGTCCTTGACCGCGCGCAGCAGCAGGTCGGTCATGGTGGTCAGGAAGCGTTCCACCTCGGCGCGCCCGTACCCGTCGCGCATCACCCGCACGGTGAGCTGCACGTGGGGATGCACCCAGGCCATCAGGTAGAAGCTGGCCCCGCTGTACGCGCGGGGCGGGAGGAACTCGACACGCCCGGGGACCACCTCGGACGACGCGGGACCGGCGTCGGCCGGCGCCGGAATGAAGGTGAAGAAGCTGCCGTGGTCGAAGTCCATGGGTGCGACGGCGAACGGGTCGTACACGCCGTGCTGCATGGCACGCACCGCCGCGACGTTGATCTCACGGGCCAGCGGGCGCAGCGGCCCGTCGGGGTCGCAGGCGGCGAGCATGGGCACCCACTGGGTCATGGACGACACCAGGCGCCGCACTGCGGGATCCAGCCGGTTCGCGGCCAACTGCCACAGCAGTTGGTCGGTCCGACCCGTGGTCGCGGCCAGCGCCTGCGCGTAGACCGTGAGCAGCAGGGTGGGCAGGGTGACCCGCAGGTTTCGTGCCGCGTGGCGAACCGCGTCGTACGGGATGCCGGTGTGCGCGCGAGCCCGTACCAAAGGGCCCCGGGACACCGGCAACCGCGGTGCCGCCGCGACGATCCGCTGGCGGTATTCGCCGGCCGCGGCGAGCCGGGTCCGGAACGCGTTGCCGCGCTGGCGTTCGGCCAGCTCGCGGGGTGCGGGGGCGGCGGCGGGGCGTTCTCCGCGCAGCAGGCCGTGGAAGTCGGACTCCAGGATCCGCGTCGCCGCGCCGTCGGCGGCGATGTGGTGGATCACCAGATGAACCTGCGGCGACCCGCCGCCGTCGGGAGTACGCACCCGGGCCCGCCACGCCGGCTGGGCGGCCAGGTCGAACGGCTCCCGCGCGGACGCCTCGTCGAACGGCACGAGCGGGTCGCGCAGGACGACCTGCCGCACCGCGCCGGGCTCGTCGGCCGGGCGGTAGACGGTGCGCAGCGACTCGTGCCGCACCGCCAGCGCGGTGAGCGCGTGCCGCACCTGCTCCTCGGTGGTCCCGGTCGGCGTCGACCAGGTGAGGTCCTGGTTGGACTCCCACAGCTGCTCCGGGGGGCGCACCGAGAGAGCTCGCCACATGGAGAGCTGGCCCATGGTGAGCGGGTAGCCACCCTGACTGCGCATGACTCCTCCAGGCGTCGCGGGGGTGGGTGGTCACCTCGCGGCGACCACCCACCGTCATCGGCGTGTCTCAGGCAGTGCAGTCGTCCTTCCGCATCGCCCGCACCTCCTCTCGTCAGAGCGGTCGACGTCCTCCGGCCACCAGGTGGGATCCGGAGGCGCGTCGCCGATGGGATGGAGCTTCTGGATCAGGTCCAGCTGGTGCCACGCTTGCGGACGCTGCGCATGCGCTTCTCCTCTCCCTACGCGGCGGCCCCGTACCCGCCCGGTCATCTCAGCGTCGGCCGCCGCCCGCCTCGGCGGTAGGGCTGTCGGCGGTCGAGGGCGTTCGACCTTGTTCGACCGGGACCTCGAACGGCACCGGCGTGGGAGCGTGCCGCCGTGGCCACAGCGGCGCGAGCGCGAGGACCGCCACCGCGCCCGACAGCCCGCTGAATCCGATCACCGTGGTGGCCGACCAGCGGTCCGCGGCCAGACCCGCCATGACCATCGCCGCCCCCTGGAGCCCGCTCAGACCGGTGATGGCCACCCCGAACGCGCGTCCCCGGTACTGCGTCGGCACGGCCCGGCCGAACAGCGCGTTCAGCGGGATGGCGAAGGCACTCGCGGCGCCGGCCAGCACCAGCAGCAGGAGCACCAGCCACAGTGGAGGGACGAGCCAGGTCGCCGCCAGCACCCCGGCGGACAGGGCGGCCAGGGGCAGGATCAGTCGCTCCCGCGCCGCCGGCGGACAGAGCCGGGTGAGGGCCACCCCGCCGAGGGCCATCCCCGACGGCGCCGCCGCCAGCAACAGTCCGACGGTGCCGGCGCCGCCGCCGTACTGGCGGGCCAGCGGCACCATCAGCCCTTCGGCGGCATAGGTGAAGGCGCTGGCCGTCCACAGGACGAGGACGTAGGCGCGCAGCCGGGAATCGGTGTAGATCACCCGCAGACCGGCGACCCGGTCCCGGCGGGCCGGGCCCAACGACGGGCGGGGCGAGGGGCGGGGACGGACGCCGATCATGATCAGCAGCGCCGAGACCAGGAACGTGCCGGCGTCCACCAGCAGCGCACCGCGCAGCGACAGCAACGCCACCAGACTCCCGCCGACGGCGAAGCCGACCACCTGCACGACCTGGGCGCAGATGTTGTCCACGCCGTTCGCCACCGCGTAACGGTCGCCGTCGAGCACTTCGGGCATCAACGCCGCCCGCGCGGCCACGAACGGCGGCCGCATCAGGTTGACCGTGAAGAGCAGCACCACCAGGGCGGGCGCGGCGAGGTCCAGCAGCGCCGCCGCCGGAATGAGCGCCGCGCGAGCAAGGTCGCAGGCCACCAGGACCCGCCGCCGGGGAAACCGGTCGGCGAGGCCGGAGAGCAGTGGCCCGCCCACGAGCCAGGCCAGGTAGGAACTGGCGTAGGCGGCCGCCGCCAGCGCGGCCGAGCCGGTGCCGGTGTAGACGAGGTACGCCACGGTCACGGCCGTGAGCTGGTCACCCGCCAGGGACAGCAGGTACGCCGCGAACAGGTAGCGGTACTCGCGCACCGCGAACACCTCGGCGTACGTCGCGGCGCGCTCGGTCACCCCGTCCCCCGTCCTGTCCCACCACCGGCTGCCAGCACGGCGCTCGGTCGAAACCGTAGCCGCGCCGGCGCCGATCGGGCCGGGAGCAGGCGTTCGGGGGCGTTCGAATCCGTTCGGGACAGGGCTCCGGCGGCCGGTGGGGGGGCACCCGAGGGGAGGTCATCGGCGCGACGCGTCGGGTGGGCGGCCGCGATCGTTCGCGGAGTGAAACGGCGTGGGCGCACCTAAGCCCGGCCGACCCAGGGCCTGCCTGGTCTGGCAGGATCGGGGCCCATGCACCCCTTTCGGCACTTCCTCCTCGCCGGGTTCAACCAGGTCGCCGAGGACACCTGGGCCAACGACGAGCGGATCGTGATCCAGGCGGTCTTCTTCAACCTGGTTCCCGACCTACCTACCTCGCTGACGGACCTGTCCGGGCTGCGGAAGGGGATGGCGAAGATGGCGTCCGCCCAGGGCGGTGCGCTGATCGAGGCCGATGTCACGCCCGTCGGCGGCCAGCCGGCACTTCGCCAGGTCATCAAGGTCAAGCTGCCCAACCAGCCCCATGGTCAGGCATTCCTGGGCAGCTACATCGTGCCGAAGGCCGCGTGCAGCGCGGTGTTGCGGGTGCAGGCCGCCGAGAGTGGGGCGTCCGGCCAGCGGGAAGCGATGGTCATGTCCCAGGTCGGCCCGATGAACTACTTCAGGCCCCACCCCTATGGGGCGGACGGCGAGGGTGGCCTGCCGTCGCACGTCGCCGACGATCCGGCGTACGACCCGCAGTTCCCGCGGCACCCACTGACGCGGGTGCGCCAGGTGATGGCCCAGCTCGCCCAGCAGGTCGAACTGCATCCCGGCTTCGCCGCGCTGCCGCCGTTCACCCGCTGACCTCGCTGATCCCAGGCGGCCACGCCCGGCGGGGCACGCTCTGTCGGGATGCACCGGCGGCTGTCGGACCCGACGTCCGGAACCCGGCGAGATCCCCGATGCCCACGGGTACGCCGTGCTGATCCCGGACGCTGCGGCCCCGGGACCCACGCCGGCCCGGTGATCGGTCGCCCGCCGGCCCGGCCGACGAGCTGGCGGCAGGAACCGCTTGCGTCATCGGGTCACGTGCGGGGTTCCGGACGCCTTCGTCGACCAGGTCGGCGCCGAGGCCGCCGTCACCGCCTGGCGGCGGCACGTCATCGCCACCAAGGCAGCCCGTCCACTGTGCCGTGGCGTCCGCGACGCTGCCGTCGTCGCCGTGCTGCTGCACACCGGCGCGGGCAGAGGAACGCGCCCGTCTCGACTCGGCGGCCTCGTCCGCGCCGCCCGCACGGGTGCCATCCGCCTGCCCGGCAGGGCGGCGGCGTCCGGACACGAAACCTCCTGGTTCAGGCTCTTTCCGGCCGTGCTCGAGAGTCTGCGGACTGTCGGGGAGGCCCAGCACTCCGGTTGTCGGCCGGACCGCGTCAGCGCGACGGCAGCGGGATGAAGGCGCGGTGAAAGCGCGATCCGTTTAGCTGGGGCCGGACCTGATGCCGGCCTACCGAAAGAAGGCTCAATGAGCATGCAAAAACGAATCCGCACCGCGCTGATCAGTCTGGCTTTCGTGGCCACCGGAGCATTCGGTGCCGGGCTGGCGCCCGCGCCGGCAGGTGCTGCGGTCGCCACGCCGATCACCGCGACACTCACCGCCCAGACCACCCCGGCCGAGTCCGGCTTCACCATGGAGCCGGCGAACGTCGGAGCCCTGGCCGGCGTCATCAGGAACAGGGCCACGAACCGATGCCTGGAGCAGGCGTACGGCGGCGCCACGGGGCACGTCTTCACGGCCCCCTGCCACTACGGGTCCACCCAGACCTGGTCCTGGGTCGGAAACTACGAGTGGAAGAATCTGATCAACAGCTGGAGCCAGGAGTGCCTCGACGGCACCGAATCCACCGGCAGGGTCTACACACTGGCCTGCAACGGCGGCCGCTACCAGCAGTGGCGGCACAACTCGGTCACCAGCCGCATCGACCACCGGAACGAGATCAATGTCTTCAGCGCACTCGACAGCAACTGGGAGGGTTCGGTTTATCTGAACCGGCCGAACGCGGGCGACTACCAGAAGTGGTTCTGACAGACCAGGCGCGGGGGCGGTGGCCGGGGCGCACGCCCCGGTGGGGACCGTCACGCAGCACATCAGCCCGTGAGCCGGTGGACCGCCGACAGCCATCACCCGCGCCACCGGCTCCTTCGAGCCGTCGACGCGTACCCCGACGGCCGCGAGCGGGCACAGCGTCTCCCCCAGGCGTACCCCACGGACCGCTCAGCGCGTGTCGATCCTGTCCCCCAGCAGATCGGCCCGGACAGGCGTAGGCTGGGGTCATCCCGGAACCGGCGACATCCCACTCCTGAGGTGCCCGCCGCGCCGGCTCCGCCCGAGGGATGCCATCCACGCCGGATCCGCAACGGCCGACTCATCTCCCGCCGCCCGAGCATCGGGAGGCTTCCCCGACCGGCCCCGGGGCCGTCGACCGGCGTCGGCGCCACGGGTGACGCTCACGATCGAAGCTTTGGTGATCGGTACCGCACGCACCCGGCCACCGCGCCACGACCGAGCGGGACGACCCGGCCGGCCAACCGGCCCCGCCCGACGCACGACTCATCGCGCGCACGACCCCACCGCTACGCCGCGGTCACGGCGATAAGGATCCACCATGACGCCATCGACCAACGCCCTCGCTCCCCCGTCGACGCCGCGCCTGCGGATCGAACCGACCCGGTCCGGGCGCACGCTGCTCGACGGCGGCTGGTGGCCCCGCTCGACAGATCCGCTCGCGGAACTACCCGGCCTCGTCCGCGCCATCGACAGGCTGCGCGGACCGATCGTCCGACTGGTCCTCAACGCCGACACCTGGGACGGCAATCCACGAAGCCTGGCCGTCGACGGCAGGGTGCTGCGGTTGGGCTACTTCACCAGTCAGCCCGCCAGCCTGCTGACCGCGATCTGCCGCAACGACGACCGGGTCGACCTGCTCGTCGTCCCGCCGGAGACCGAGGCCGGCCTGGCGGAGGCGGCGATGGCGCTCGCCGCCACCGCCGGCAACCTGGTCCACGCCCCGCGGCTGCTCACCGCCGCGGGCGCGATGTCCGCCGGGCGGACCGACAGCGCTGGCAGGCGCGCCCGGGAGGGTGGCAGCCCGCGCACCGCCCCCGACGCCCCGCCCACCGGCCCCTGCCATCCAGCCGGGGCCAAGCCGGCCGGGCGGCATCCGCCGCCGCAGCCGGCGCCCGCGTCGGCAGCGCCTCCGCCGAGGCAGCGCAGGACCGGCGACGTCCACACCGTGACTCCCGAGGAGCAGACCATGACAATCGCCCGACACACGATCGTCTCCGCACTGCGCCGACGCGGTCAGCACACCAGGGCCGACTGGGTCGAGCGGGAACTGCCGACGCAGGTCGACACGACTCGGCACGCCGGACTGCTCGCGACCCTGCGTCTCGACCCCGCCGAACTCGGCGAGCCGACCGCTGGGTGAGAGTGACCCCGCCTGGAGCGGCGGCCCGGCGGCCCCCGCCGCGCCGCCACGGCCCATCGGAGCCCTGCTGCTCGGCCCGCACCGCCCTGAGCCGGCATCCTCCAGCCGCCGGGACCGCAGCGCCTTCATCTCGGGCCGAACAGCAGCAGCTACGGAGACCCCATGCGCTACCTCAGTGACGTCGACCTGCGCGCCGTACTCAACGTTCTCATCGGCCGGTCCGGTGGCACCGTCCTGATCAGCAACGAGGAACTGTACGACGCGATGCTGCCCAACCACAGCCACGGCGAACGGGTGCTCGTCGAGGAGACGGAAGGCGGCCTGCGGCTGTCCATCGTTCCTCTCCCGTAGGCGCCGGCGTCGCCCGCCCATCCCACACCGGCCGGTGCCGCCGTGCTGGCCGGGACGCGACGCTGGGCCGCGGACGGGATCGCGTGCCGCGAGCGGCCCTCACTGCGGGGCGTCGTCGAGACCTCCCTCGACGAGTGCGGCCCGCCTGAGCGCCACGGGGTCGACGCCCATCGCGACGAGGGCGCGCACGGCGGTGCCCTGGGTGAGCGAGCAGACCGCCGCGACGACGTGGGCTCCCCGGATGCCCGGCGGGCGGGCCGACTTGGACAGGGTCACGGCCTGCCGCCACACCTGCTGGGCCTGGGGCGTGGCGCGGAAGACGCCGGTGGCCGGTCCGAGCTGCCCGCCGTCGAGTGGGGCGGTGTCCGGGGTGGTGATGCCGATGGAGGCCAGTGCGCTCGCGTGCGCCTGCTCGATGGCCTGGCGCAGCGCGTCCGGGTCGGCGCCCACCCGAGCGAAGGCTCGGCGGGCGCTGCCCTCCGACAGCCCTGTCGCCGCCACGAGCAGATGCTCCGGTGCCGGCAGGTCCTCTCCGGCGCGGCGGGCCTCCGCCTCGGCGTCGGTCAGCACCTGCCGCATGGTCTTGATGTCACGGACGGCGTTCAAGAGTCCCATCGGGAACCTCCTCGGGGTGACGGGGGCTATGACCGGCGTTCGCGGGTCATGGGTGCGAACTTCTTGTGTGCCGCCTGCGCGCTGATGCCGAGGGCCTGGCCGACCTGCGCCCACGTCCAGCCCTGTCGGATCGCTTCGTCAACGGCTGCCAGTTCGAGCTGGCCGGCCAGTCGACGCAGCGCGACGACGGCGGCGAGCGCGGCGGCGGGCTGATCGGGGGCCGGAAGATCAGGAAGCGGCGGCATGTCATCAACTTAGGTTGATAGCGTCCGACTGTCAACCTAAGTTGATGGCCGCCGTGGTTCACGCCTTGAGGAGTTCGCCCGACCTAACCGCGACTGGGTGGCCACCGGCGCGGCTCCCACCGGACGTGGACGTACCCGTGGAGTGGGGCAGGATAAGGGTGGGTATGACATCCTGCGGTCAGTTTCGCCAGGCAAGGGGCATCGATCAGTGGCAGAAGCGGATCAACACTGGTCCTCCGGCGATCCTCGAAAGCTGCTCGACGCGTTCGAGCAGCTACCCGGGTTCGTGTGGGTCTTCGAGGGCCCCGACCTGCGGGTGGTGGCCGCGAGCCCGGAGGTGCGCGCCGCTGTCGGCAATCGCAGTGACCTGATCGGGAGGCCGTTCAAGCAGGCCGTGCCGGAACTCGTCGGCCAACACATCTTCGAACTCCTCGACCAGGCCCTGCACGGCATCCGCACCCGGGGCTACGAGCAGCGGATCCTCACCGACCGGCACGGGGACGGGAAGCTGGAGGAAGCCTTCTACACCTTCGACATAGCACCGTGGCGCGACCCCGACGGGTCGATCCGCGGCGTCATCGTGCAGGCGGTCGACGCGACCGACGTGGTGACCGCCCGACGCGCCGCCGAGTCCGCCGCCACCATCTCCGAGCAGCGCTACCGGCACGCCGCCAGCCTGGTCCTGGAACTCCAACGCAGCCTCCTGCCCGAGGCCCTGCCCGTCCTGCCCCGGGTGCAGGTCGCCGCCCACTACCGGGTCGCCGGTAGCGACCTCGTCGCCGGGGGCGACTGGTTCGACGTCGTTCCCCTGCCCGACGACCGCATCGCCCTCGCCGTCGGCGACGTCGTCGGGCACGGGGCCGCCGCAGCGGCGGCGATGGGGCAGCTCCGCACCGTCGTCCTGCAGGCGCTGCGCTCCGGCAGGACCCTCGCTCAGACGCTGGCCGTCCTCGACGACTTCGCCGGCCACACTCCGGCCACCCGCGCGGCCACGACCTGCATCGCCGTGCTCCACCCGGTCACGGGCACCCTGGAGGTCGCCAGCCACGCCCACCCCCCGCCGTTGCTGGTCGACGCCGCAGGCAACACCACATTCATGCCCCTGACCCCGGCGGGGCCACTCGGTACGCGCTCCGGTCCGGCCACGATCCACACCACCCGGCTCGCCGCCGGGGGGTTGCTGCTGCTCTACACCGACGGCCTGATCGAACGGCCGCACCGCAGCCTGCGCGAGGGTGCCCGATCCTTGGCCACGGCCGCCGCAGCCGCCCGGCGCGCCACCCTGCACGAGAACACCACCGTCCCCGACCGGCTACCCGACCGGGTCTGCACGCTCGTCACCGAACGCCTGACGCTCGCCGACGGCGGCTACCGCGACGACATCACGCTCCTGGCCGCCTACCTTATGCCCGAACCCGTCACACCCCTGCGCCTCACCCTGCCCACGGACCCGGCCGCGCTGCGGCCGATGCGCCGGCAGATGACCGAGTGGCTGCACACGATCGGCGTCGGCGCGCAGGACACGAGCGACCTCCTCCACGCGCTGGGAGAAGCAGCCGGCAACGCCATCGAACACGCCAGTTCGTCCGGCACGCCCGCGACCTTCAACGTCGAGGCCGTCCTCCAGGATGACGGCGTCGTCGACCTCACCTGCGCCGACCGCGGGCGGTGGCGCCCACCGGTGCCCGACCCCGGTGGACGCGGCCGCGGCCTGGCGATGATCCGAGGTCTCGTCGACCACCTGGACGTCATCCGCACCGCCGACGGCACCACCCTTCGCATGCGCCACCGCCTCGGTCGCCCGGCCACCGTGACCAGCGCCGCCGCGCACCCGACCGGTGGCGGCCCGCGCACCCCCACCGTCGACGACATGTCGATTCACGTCACCGACACCACGGACGGCAGAACGGTCGCAGTGCACGGCCCGGTGGACATGGCCACCACCCCCCAACTGCGCGCCGCCATCGTGCAGGCCAACCGGGGCGGCGCCCTGCCCCTCACCATCGACGTCAGCGCGGTCAGCCACCTCAGCAGCGCCGGCGTGCAACTCCTGCACCGCCTCGCCGAGGACCTGGACCGCCTGCGGGTCGCCGCCGAACCGGGCTGCCCCGCCGAGGCGGTGCTGGCGCTGACCGGATTGCAGCACCTGCTCACGCGGCCCGGAGCGCCCGACTCCTGAAGAGCCGGTACGTCCCAACCGGGGGTGGCGCCCCCACCCTCGCCGTCGATGTCGACACGGTCGGCCCGGCTCTCGGCCGCACACAGCGCGGCGAGATAACCCGACCGTGTCGAATGCCCCGAACAAGCCCTCACTGTCGCCGCGCTCTCTTCAGGATGAGAACAAGGATGTACTCGAGAGCGAGAGGGGTAGGGCGGCATGAAGCGTCGACGGAGCAGAAGGGTGCCGCTGATGCAGGCGGCGGCGATGTCCGTGGCAGCGGTGGTGGCGGCGGTGGCTGTCGTACGAGCCAGCCGTCGCCGTGCCGCGGGCGACGCGAAGCTCGCTGAGTCTCCTGCCGGGCAGGACAGCGCGTTCGCCGAGGCGGGCATCGGCGGTTCGTCGATCCCCGGCGGCGCGGCCGGCCGGGAGAAGGAAAGAGCGTCCTCGCCCGCAGGGCGGTAAGGACCCCCGTGAGCGTTCAGGCACGGCGTCGGCTGGGCGTCACCACGCGAGCGCCCGCCCGGCGGTGTCCGGTGACCACACCGGGCGCGCCCCTGGTGCGAGATGCCGAACATGTCCTGGAGGTGACGACGCATGGGTGACCCACCCAGCGGAGGCCGGACGGCCGACGGGCGACCGCCGGAAGCAACGGTCGCTCAGCTCGTGCAGCGTGCCACCGACCAGATCACCCGTCTGGTACGTGAGGAGCTGACGCTGGCCCGGGCGGAGCTGACCGCCAAGGGCAGACGCGCCGGGTCCGGTGCCGCGATGGTCGGTGGCGCGGGCGGGGTGGCCCTGCTCGCGACGGGTGCGCTCGTCGCCGCGTTCATCCTCGTCCTCGCCGAGTTCATGCCGGCGTGGGTGGCCGCGCTGGTCGTGGCGGTGGTCCTCTTCGCGGTGGCCGGGCTGCTCGCGCTGACCGGGAAGAAGCAGGTCGGGCGGACGATGCCCGCCGCGCCGGAATCGACGCTGCACAGCGTGCGCGCGGACGTGGAGTCGGTGCAGCGGGCAGCCAAGGAGGGACGAGGGCGATGACCGCGAACGGGAGCAGCGACCCGGACCGTACCCGGCAGGACATCGAGAAGACACGTGCCGAATTGGGCGCCACGGTTCGGGCCCTGGCGGCGAAGACCGACGTGAAGGCCAGGGGCCGGGACAGAGCCATCGAGATCGGGGGCCGGGCCCGGCAGCGCCTGACCAGCTCGGCGCAGACGATGCGAGGCAAGACCAGGAACGCAGTGCGGACAGCCCGGCAGAAGGCCGGCAGCACCGGCCTCGACGGGATGGTCCGTGCCGCGCGGCAACGCGGGGCCGCACTGGGCGCAGGCAGGTCAGGGAAGTCAGCCTCCCTTCGCGGTGGTGTCACCACCGGTCCGGTGGCCCAGCGAGGGCCGGCCGCCGCCCGCGCGCTGCGCGGCCGGCTGGTCAGGATCCAGTCGGCCGCCCGCCAGCGCCCTGCCCTGGTCGTCGCCGTCGCAGTCACCGTTGGCGTCGCCGTGACGACGGTTCGACGCCGACGTGCTGCTGCTCGCTGTCGACTGTGACGGCGTCTCGCTGTTCACCTCGCTCGCCTTGAAACCCCTGTCGACGACGTCGACGGGCCGAGAACGCCACGTGTACGGAGCCGCGACCATGAGCGACGCAACCCTCGACACCGAACGTCACGGCGGCAGTGAGTACGCGGACCTGTCGCGACAGATCCGGCGGGCGGGTCTCCTCGATCGGCGGCGTGGCTACTACGCGCTGCGCATGGGCGCCCTCGGCGCGTGCTACGTCGGCGCGTGGACGCTGTTCGGGTGGCTCGGTGAGTCGTGGTGGCAGCTCGGCGTCGCGGCGGTCCTCGCGGTGGTCTTCGCGCAGGCCGGGTTCATCGGGCACGACGCCGGTCACCGCCAGATCTTCCGCTCCCGCCGCGCGAACGACCTGGTCGGCCTCGTCCACGGCAACCTGCTGATCGGCCTCAGCTACGGCTGGTGGGTGGACAAGCACAACCGGCACCACGCCCATCCGAACACCGAGGGCCGGGACCCGGACATCGTCGTCAGGCCGCTGTCGTTCACCCCCGGGCAGGCGCGACAGCAGCGTGGGCTCGGCGCACTGATGGTGCGGTACCAGGCGTACCTGTTCTTCCCGCTGCTGCTGTTGGAAGGCCTGCACCTGCACGCCAACAGCGTCAGGGCGGTCCTCCGGCCGCGCGGGATCAAGCGGCGCCCCGTGGAGGCCGCGCTGCTGGCCCTGCACGCCACCGGATACCTGGGCGCCGTGTTCTTCGTCCTGAGCCCGATGCAGGCCGTCGCGTTCGTCCTCGTCAACCAGGGTCTACTCGGCCTATACCTCGGCAGCTCCTTCGCCCCCAACCACAAGGGCATGCCGATCCTCGCCGCCGACGACCGTCTCGACTACCTGCGACGCCAGGTCCTCACCTCCCGCAACGTACGCGGCGGGTGGTTCGTCGACGCCCTGCTCGGCGGCCTCAACTACCAGATCGAACACCACCTCTTCCCCAGCATGCCGCGACCCAACCTCCGCCGCGCTCAACCACTGGTGCGC
Source organism: Micromonospora sp. URMC 106 (assembly GCF_051386395.1). Classification (NCBI taxonomy): domain Bacteria; kingdom Bacillati; phylum Actinomycetota; class Actinomycetes; order Micromonosporales; family Micromonosporaceae; genus Micromonospora; species Micromonospora sp. URMC 106. Next base: position 56,311 of record NZ_JBPQTP010000005.1, on the reverse strand, counting down.
CGCTTCTGCGCCGAGCACGACATCGCCTACCACGAGACCACCCTGGCGCGTTCCTGGGCGCAAGCACTGACGCACCTCGACGCGGTCGGGTCCGCTCGGACCGCTGACCGCGCCGGCCCGAGCTGAGGCACGTCCGCCGCACCGCACGGCCCACTGGCCATCTCGCTACCGCCGGCTCACGGGACGCCCGCTGTGGTCACCGGTTGCCGCGCCGGTCGTGGCCGCGGCCGCCTGGGCGCGGCGGGTGAGCAGGCCCAGCGTCAGCGTACTGACGATCATCAGGACGCCCGCCAGGAGGAACGGGGTGCCGAGGCTCAGCCAGTGCGCGACGGCACCGCCGGCAAGGGCGCCCAACGGCAGGGCGCCGAAACCGATCAGTCGGTAGGCGGCGGTGACCCGCCCCATCAGGTCGTCCGGGGTGATGCTCTGCCGCAAGGAGCGACCGACCACCGAGAACGACACCCCGGAGAAGCCGGCCAGGAACTGGAAGAGCACGATCAGCCAGACCGACGTGGTGAACGCGATGCCGAGGGTGACCACGCCGGCGACCAGGCTGGCGGCGATCATCGTGCCGAGGCGGCCGAGGACCTTGATGGTCCACGGGGAGGCGGCGGCGCCGGCCAGGCCACCGACTCCGGCTCCGGTCAGCAGCCAGCCGTACGTGCTGTCGCTCAACTGCAGTTCCTGCACCACGTAGAGGACGAGGGTCGCGTTGGCGGCGGCGACGCTCAGGTTCATGGCCGCCGCCCACAGGGCCTGGGACCGCAGCGAGGGGTGGCGGACCAGGTACAGGAAGCCCTCCCGCGCCTCGGCGGTGAGCGACCGGCGCGGCCGGGGCGGCGGGGCCTCGCGCGGCGGCAGCCGCAGCCGCGTCAGCACCCCCCAACTGCCGCCCATCGCGGCGGCGATCACCGCGAACGGGGCCGCCGGACTGAGCGAGAACAACAGGCCGCCGGCAGCCGGGCCGGCGAAGTCCTCGCCGATCGACTGCGAGGCGGTGAGCCCGGCGTTCAACCGTTCGAGCCCGGCGTCCTGCACGACCACCGGAGTCAGCGACTGCACCGCGGTGTCGGCTGCCAACTCGGCCGCCCCCAGCAGGAAGGCCGCCAGCAGCAACAGCGGCAGCGAAGCCTGACCGGCCAGGACCGCCGCGACGAGCACGAGCACGACGGCGGCACGGGAGAGCTGCATGTACCGCAGCAGGCGGACCCGGTCGAACCGGTCGACCGCCGCACCGACGTGGAAACCGAACAGCAGGTGCGCGGTGGACAGTGCGGCCGAGACCGCGCCCACGCTGACCGGGTTCGTCGTCACGTGCACGGCGAGCAGCGGGAAGGCGGCGTAGCGGATGCCGTCGCCGAGGCTGGCGGAAGCGCCGGCGGCGAGCAGCGTCGTCGCTGGGCTCCGCCTCATGCCGTGGACCACACCGGCGACGGCGCGTACCCGCTGAAGGGGTTGATGTTGATGGTCCCGGTCGTGTTGACGGCGTAGCGGCGCAACACCGCCACCGCCTCACCGTCCACGATGAACACGCCGTTCACCGACGGCGCTCGCGTGACCGTGGCCTGGCCGGACGCGTCGACGAACGCCACCGGCAGCGGGTCCGGGTCGAAGACCTGCTGGACGATGTACGGGTGATCGCCGGTCCCGCTCCGCACGCCTGCGGCGACCGCCTCAGCCCAGGCCGCCGGGGACACCTCGCGGCCCACCGTGATGCCGATGCCGGCGTGCCCGCGTACCGGTTTGAGGATGAGCTGCTCGCGGTTGCGGTCGACCCACGGCAGCAGGTCGATCTCGTGGCCCTCGATCGTGGTCCGTCGCGGTTCCAGGACACGGGTCCACGGTACGTGCGTGGCCAGCCGCTTCCGCAGGTCGGCGCCCAGTTGGCCCACCACGGTCTCGTCGGAGAGCACGGCCAGCGCCGCCTTGGACGCCAGCACCTCGGCGCGGTACCCGGTGTAGAGGCCGACCCGGCCCGCGTCAGCCAGCGCGAACAACTGCTTGAGCACGGTGAACTCGTCCTGGTCGGCGGGGTCCGGCGACTCGAAGTACCGGTAGATGACCTGGACCGGGCGGCCCTCGAACCGGACGCCGTCGTCGTTCAGCTCGAGATCCTCGACGGCGCAGTGGGCCGCCTCGACGCCGTGGCGCCGCAGCTCCCGGGCGAACAGCTCGTACTGCCAGTCCAGCGGGCCGGCCTGCTGCTCGTGCCGCCAGTAACAGATGGCGACCATGCCGTCGGGCCGACCGAAGTTGCGCTCGAGGCTGCCCAGCAGGCCACGCATCGCCACCGCCGGATGGGCGGGCGCCTCCAGGGCGGGCCGCCGGAACGCGGACTGGGTGCGCGCGATGATGTCGTGCAGGCCGAACAGCCCGGCCGGGGAATCCCCGTTGATCTCCACGACGACGGTCCGCCCGGCGGAGGTGATCACGTCGGGACGGGCGACCGTCGACCAGTCCTGGTGTGTCTGGTACGTGAGGAACTGCAGCTCGGGTGGGGTCGCCCGGCACAGCGCGGCCATGTGCAGCACGTCGCCGCCGCAGACCTCGCGCAGCACGGCGTCCAGCCCGGCGAAGACGGTCTGGCAGGCTGCCTCGAGCTGGCGCACCTGCTCGGGCGACTCGACCGGCGGCTGGTAGACCAGGCGTTCCCGGGCGTACGGCGAGGACAGCTCGCGCAGTTCCGCGGTGGCCGCCCGGAACTGCTCGGCGGTGGGCTGGACGAAGTAGGTGCTCATGGCCCCTCCGTGAACTTGCGGATCAGCGCGTGTGCGGTGTCCGGGGCATCCCAGATCACCTGGTGGCTCGCGCCCGGTACGACGTGCAGCTCACCGGAGCGGCCCGGCAGGCTCGCCACGATCTCGTCGGCGACGGCGTACGGAATCAGCGGATCGAACTCGCCGACCAGGACCATCACCCGGCAGGTCGCGCCAGCCAGGTCGGGCCGCAGGTCGAGCGTCGGCAACTGCGGGATGAAGGCGGCGTTGACCTCGGGGGTGCCGATCCGGTGGCGGACCGCCCGCTGGTACGCCTCGTCGGGCTCGCGCCGGATCGCGAGCGGCCCACAGACCTCGAGCCACTCGCGTTCGGCCTCGGGCGAGTTGTCGGTCAGCGACCGGCGCATCACCTCGGCGGCGCGTACCCCGCCGAGTGCCCGGTGGCGTTCCACGATCTCGTCGTGGCTCGCCTGCCGGGCCCCGGTGCCGACCAGGATGGCGCCGGCCAGCAGGCCGGGGTGGCGGCCCATGAACCGCTGGACGACGAACCCGCCGAACGACGTGCCGAGCAGGTACGGCCGTTCCAGGCCGAGGGTGTCCACCAGCGCCGCCAGGTCGTCGGCCCACGTGTCGAGCGTCCAGTCGGACGGCTCGCCCCGGTCGCTGCGGCCGTGGCCGCGCAGGTCGGGGATGATCACCTGGGCGTACTCGGCGGCGGGGAGCATCGTCAGGCGCAGCATGCCGCCGTCGATTCCGGGGCCGCCGTGCACCGCGATGATCTCGGGCCGGCGGACGCCGTCGCGCCAGTCGTCACCGATCGTCGTGACGTGCAGGCGTACCTTTCCGGCGCGGACTCTCACCGTGTGGTGTTCCTCTCTCGTGCTGCGGCACGGCCGACGCGCAGTGCGAGGCCGCGGGGGTACAGGGTGGAGTTCGTGTCGGTCGTCACGGGTCCGGAGTCGTCCAGCAGCCGGTAGCGCCGGAACACCTGGACGGCCTCGACGAGCTGCGCCCTGGCCAGGTGGGTTCCGACGCACCAGCGCGGGCCGCCGCCGAACGGCAGGTAGGCGCCGGCCGGCGGGCGCCCGTCGCGCCAGCGCGCGGGGCGGAACTCGGCCGGGTCCGGGTAGTGGCGTTCGTCGCGGTGGATCGCGTAGGGGCAGATCATCAGCGCCGCGTGCGCCGGGAACCGCCAGGGACCGCTGACCGTCTCGGCGTCGGTGGCCCGGTGCATCAGCCAGGTCGGCGGCCACAGCCGCAGCACCTCGTCGACGACGTGGGCAGGCTCGTCGGCGGGCTGGTGCACCGCCATCGCCCGCAACGTCCACACGTTCGCCGCTGCCGGGACGAGTCGCGCCGCGATGGCGGCCGACACCAGGATGCGGACCAGCGGCTCGCGGGGCACGCCGGCGTCGCGCAGCGCCGCGACCAGCCCGGCCGGTGGCGGGCTGTCCACCAGCGCGCCCAGCCCCGCCTCCAGCCGCTGCTGGGCGCGGGCGGCGCGGCGGCGGCGCCCGGTCAGCCGGTCGAGAAGCCAGGGCAGCTCGTACGACGACCGCACGATCGGGTTGAGCGCGTCCAGCAGTCCGGCCACGGCCGTGGCGAGCCCGGCGCGCTCGTCGGGCGGCACCGACGGGCCGGTACACAGCCGCAGGAAGGCGTCGGTGCTGAGCCGTACCAGCGGTCGCAGCGGATCGTCGGTGCGACCCTGCGCCGCCCAGGTGTCGAGCAGCGCCGTCAGTGCGGCCGAGTACCAGCGCAGGTGCTCGGCGACCAGGTCGCCGGAGAGGCCGGACAGCATCGCCCGGCGCGCGGACATCCAGCTCTCCAGCGCGTCCTCGCCACGACGGCTGTCGGTGGGCCGCCACGCGCGGTCGCGGTCCATCAGGAAGTCGCGGTTGGTCCGGCGCAGCACGTCGTGCGCGACCTCGCCGTCCGCGACGAGCACGGTGCCGGGGCTGAGCTCCACCACCGGGCCGTAGCGGCGGACCGCGCGCATCACGAAGCCGAGCCGGTCCCGGTCGTACTCCTCGATCAGGTCGGCCCGCGACAGGTTGGCCTGGACCGGCGGCGTCACCGTCCCCAACGTCTCCTCCGGTTGTCCGGTGATGGCCGGTGACCGCCGCAGCGATCACCGGCCACCGTTCATCGGCATCAGTGCCAGGGGTACGCGCCCGCGAGGGCCTTGCGCGCGAAACGCGCCTTGATTCGCCGGATCATGTCAAACACCTCCCCACTTCTGTTGGTCCAATCTCCGAGACACGGCACCGCGCCGTGTCCGCCTCGGTGGTGCGCCGGGAACCGGACCGTGGTCAGGTCGGCGCCACCAGGTCTGCCGGGACGTCGCGCAGGTTGCGCAGCCCCATCTGCCGGGCGACGTCGAGCAGTTCCGCCCGCAGGAGATCGAGCACGTGCAGCACGCCCTCCTCGCCGTCGAGGACCAGGCCCCAGACGTACGGGCGTCCGATGCACACCGCCGTCGCGCCGGCCGCCAGCGCCTTGACGACGTCCCCGCCGGTACGGATGCCGCCATCCATCAGGACCGGCAGCCGGCCGCGCACCGCGGCCACGACGCCGGGCAGCGCGTCGATCGCGGCGATGGAGTCGTTGAGTTGCCGCCCGCCGTGGTTGGACACGATCAGGCCGGCCACCCCGCGGTCGGCGAGCGCGGCGGCGTCGGACGGGTGCAGCACCCCCTTGACGACGACCGGCAGACGCGTCTCGGCGCGGATGACGTCGAGCAGTTCCCACGTCAGCGGCCAGCGCGGCAGCCGCGTGTCGGGGGGCACCTCGCCGTCGGAGAAGCCGCTCTCGCGATGGATGCCGAACTCGACCTCGGGCGGCGTGGCGAACCCGGACCGCAGCATGGCCAGCCGTCGCGAGGGATGGCTGTTGTCGATCGTGACCACCAACGCCTGCGCGTCCAGCGATTCGGCCAGCCGGATGGTGCGGATGACGTCGGCGCGGCTGCCGTAGCAGTACAGCTGGAACCAGAACGGCCCCTGCTTGGCGATCTCGGTCAGGCTGTGGTGGCTGTCGTTGCTGACGATGGGCAGCACGCCGGCGCGTCGGGCGGCGCGCGACACCGGCAGCTCGGCCTCCGGGTGGAAGAGCCGCAACGGGCTGGTCGGCGCGAGCAGCAGGGGCATCGCGGCGGTGAAGCCCAGCACGTCGACGCTCAGCTCCGGGTCGGCCGTGCCGCCGAGCGGTCGCGGCCGTAGCCGTCGCCGGCGCAGCGCCGCCTCGTTCTCCCGGACGCCGTCGCCGCGGCCGGCGCCGCCGGCGAGGTACGACCACCGGGCGTCGTCCAGGGCGAACCGGCAGGCACGCTCGAAGTCGTCGAGATCGAGCATCCGTGCGGTGATCATGCGATCCTCGTCTCGGCCAACCGACGGATGGCCCCGTCACCGGCCGGTGGCCCGTAACGACTCATCAGACGCGTGATATCGCGGAGCACATACGTGCGCAGCAACCATCGGTCGCGCCCGTCGTAATGTGCCTCGAATGCGTCGCGGCCGTGCAGACACCGGCTGTTGGAAAAGGCGAGCAAACTGCCGGGGGCAAGTCGCACGCGGTGCGCGACATGTTCGGCGGCGGCACGGAATTCCGTTATCGCGGCCTTGTCCGCAGGGTCGTCGCCGGCGATGGAACTGTGCCATCGGATGGTGGGCCAACCGGGCGTACCGCCGATCGGGCGCACGCCGTCCACCGCCGCACCGCCGAGCGCGAAACTGTCGGGCGCGCAAATCCTAAAACGGGGCTCGCGCAGTCTGCGTACCGTTTCCGGCGAGCATTCGCCGACGGCGTCGGCGACCCGGACGAGGCGGGTGGCGGGACGCGGCTGCGGGCTCCGGACGCCGTAGAGCAACACGAAGTCGGGGCGGATCTCGTGGAACGCCACCTCGGTGTGCAGCTGAAGATCCACCTCGGACGACGCGTTCGACTGGGTGGCGGCGCCGTCCGGCCGGGGGCGCACGTCGTGGACGAGGTTGCCGCCCTTCTCCGCGCGATAGCCGTACTCGTGGCCGAGTTGCCTGGTCACCATGCCCAGCCAGGTCCAGCCCAGCAGTGGCTGCGGCTGCGTGGTCCTCGCGTCAGCGCCGATGCCGCCGTGCCCGTTGTGGGTCTCGTCGGGCGGCCGGTGGTCGTCGAGCGGGTCGGCCGGCAGGCCGTGCACGACCACGGCGTCGAGGGCGCCCTCGCGCAGCCCGGCCAGCGCGTCACGGACCCGCTCGGGCAGGATCGAACCGCTCAGCTCGGCCAGGCGGAAATGCGCGCCCGTCTCCCGATAATCGACCTGTCGCGGAGCATGCCCGATGACGTGCTCCCAAACCAGCCGGGCCATTTCGTCGGCCTCCGCCGATGAAATCCGGGCCTCGGCAATTCCCTCCGCGTATGCGCATATGTGCGAATCTGCGCTGCTTTCACTCACGCCCGCTACTCCCCTTGCCCGAGTGTCAGAACCTGCCAGGGAGCGGTGCAAACGGGCAATCCGCAGGCCACCGCAGTACGGCTCTTCGACTGCGAAGGTAGGCGGTGCAGAATCCCCGTGAAGCCCCGTTGCGGACCCAATCCTAGGCAGGGCCACTGTGGGGCTGCAACCCGCTAATGGAATCACCTTGCGTGCGCGATCATCAACCTCACCGCGTCTTCGCAGGTCACGTATATTTTGATCAACACATTGATGTAACAAAATTAATCCTGCGACCCGATCCCCGCCGGGTGAGGCCCGCGGCGAAACGCCCACCTGCGTCAACGAGCCGTCGCGGCCGGCCCGAAACATCACCGGCGGCCCTCGTCCGGCGTCGGCGGCGGGGACGGCGGGAACCGGCGGCAGCCGCCGAACGGCGGCACATGCCGGGGAAGCTGCCGGTGATGGAGCGTCCGTTCGTGCTCAGGTACCCGGAGCCCGTCGGCGATCCGTATCGGGATCGACGCCGCCGGCGGCATGTGACAGGTACGCCCTGCTGATGCCCAGCGTCGTGTCGCCGACGCTGACGTTGATACCCCCCGGCCGAACATCCGGCGTGTCAGCGCGGCGACTACCCGGTCCCGCCGAGGCGTGCCGACTCGGACGGCGGTTCAGTCCGACCCGTCGCGGGCGCGACCGTAGCGCTCGTAGCTCACGCGTGAGCCGAACGTCCTGGTCTCGACCAGGTCCAGCCGGACGCGTTCGGTGACCGGCGGCAGGAGAGGCGTGCCGCCACCGACGACGACCGGATAGCGAAACATCCGCAGCTCGTCGACGAGGCCGAGCCCGAACGCCGCCCCGGCCAGTCCGGCGCCGCCGATCGAGACGTCCCTGTCGGTCGCGTCGAGCGCGGCGGCGACCTCCTCGGCCACCGACGTCTCGGCGAGCCGGGCGTTGCCCTGAACGCTGTCGAGCGTGCGGCTGAAGACGACCTTCGGCAGGGCACACCAGACGTCGGCGAACGCGGCCCCGAGCTCGCTGTCGCGCATCGAGGGATCCGTCTCCCACACCAGCATGGTCTCGTAGAGCCGGCGACCCAACAGGTAGCCGCCGAGCTCGCGTACCTGCCCGAGGTGGAAACGAAACAGCTCCTCGCTGGGGGCCGTCCATTCGAACCCGCCCGCGCGGTCAGCGATGAAGCCGTCCACCGAGACGCTCATCGAGACGATCAACATGGCTGCACACCCGTCGCACCGCAGCGGCGGAGGACGAACCCGATGACGTTCACTCCGCTTGACATCCTGGCTCCCCGCCCTCCTCCGGGGCCTCACCGGGACAACAGTGTGACATGCCGGGCGGTGCTCCCGTGCTGCCGCGAGACCGTGGCGTTCCCCGCCGAACTGTGCGCCGGCATCGGGGCGCGTCGGGCACCCGGGCCGCGACGAGGCCGGCCCGTCCCGACCGGTTGAGTCAGGCACCACCTCGCAGGCCGGGTGACGCTCTGATCGATCTGGCCGCCGGCAGGACCGAGGCCGTGATGCGCGACGGCGGCCTGGACGGCCCGTGACAGCGCCGGTCACGCGGCGATCGCCGACGACGGAATGTGGCCGAGTGGCGCACTGCCCACCCGCGAGCCACATCGACGCGGAAGGATCGGCCACGGGTGTCGCTCATTGACGGATATTTTGATCCACTGTGTAACGGCGCTGGTGGGAAGGACGCCTAATCCCACGACGCGACGACCTTGTCGCCGGCCCGGCACCGGCTCCGCCCGTCGCCGCGGCATCACGGGGTTACCACGAAAGGGGACCGCACGTGCGATTGCGCACAGTGATCGGCTCAGTCCTGGCATCGACGTTGGCGGCAGCGGCCGGCCTCGTCGCCACCACCGCACCCGCCGCCGCCAGGGACACCGCCACCCTGATCCCAGGCGTCACCGGCGTCGTCGACACGGCCGCGGCCGGCGGCCGGGTCTTCGTCTCCGCCAACGACCGGATCGTGGTCGCCGACGCCCAGGGCACGCTCACCGGCAGCATCACCGGCCTGGCGGGCCCGGCTGGCCTGGCCGTCACGCCTGACGGCAGCCGGGTCTACGCGGCGCTGTCCGGCTCGAACGAGATCGCCGAGATCGACGCGGCCGCCCTCGCCGTCGTCCGACGGATCAACCTCGCCGGGTACCCGTCCCCGGCGCACCTGTCCCTCGACGGCAACCAGCTCTGGGTGGGCTACGGCATCAAGAACGACTTCGTCGGCGGCGTCCTCGGCCTCGACCTGTCCGTGGCGGCGCCCACGCCCGTCCAGGTCGCCACCCGGATGTACGGCGCGCCCCTGGTCGCCGGCGCCGGCAGCACGGTCTTCACCGCCGAGGCGGGGATCAACCCCGCCACCCCTCGCGTGTACGACGTCAGCACCACCCCGGCGACGCTGCGGGGCGTCATCGACGGCGCTGACAACGACCTGTCCAACCTGACCGACCTCACCATCACGCCCGACGGCACCCAGGCCGTCTCGGTCTTCGCCACCTCCGGCTTCGACGTCTGGGACACCACGACCCTGACCAAGGTCCGCAGCTACGGCTCGCGGGCCGACCACCCGGGCGCACCGGGCGCGATCGCCATCAGCCCGAACGGTGCCCACGTCGGCACCGCCTTCTACGGCTCCAACTACGGCCCCTACGCCGCGGTGTACGACGCCACCGCGGGGACGAAGACCTTGCAGACGCAGATGACCCACAAGGGCGACCTGGTCACCGGCAGCCTCTCCGTGCTGGACGGCGACCTCTACGCCCTGCTCAACGACTGGCCGTACAACCGGTACTACCTGTGGCGCGTGGAGGGCGCCCTCCTGCCGGCGTCCACGCTGAGCCTGTCGGCCACCGCGGCGACCGCGCTGGACCCGTGCACCATGACCGGCCGGCTCGCCTTCCCCGACGGCTCCACGCCCGGGGCACAGCCGATCGAGATCACCCGCACGCTGCCCGACGGCACCACCGCCACCCTGCCCGGCGTGCGCACCGCCGAGGACGGCACCTTCACCGTCACCGACACCCCGCCGGTCAGCGGCAGCGTCAGCTACACCGCCACCTGGGACGGCAGCCCCGCCTTCCGCTGGTCGAAGACCACGGCCAGGGCCGAGGTGGCCCAGCACCCCACCTCGCTGGCCGTGACCGGACCGACCACAGGGAACGCCAACAAGCCGCTCACCCTCACCGGTCGGATGACCACCGCCGGCAACGTACCCACGCCGCGCGCCGGGTCGATCGTGGTGTACCGGATCTACACCAACAAGAACGGCTCCGTCGGGGCGGACCTGCCGCTGGTACCGCTCGCCGCTGACGGCTCGTTCACCGTCACCGACACGCCCCCGGTTGGCGGGCAGTACACGTACCACGTCCGCTTCGACGGCGACGCCACCTACGCGTACGCCTACACCAGCCACGACGTCTCCATCCGGGGCGCCTGAGCGACCCACCTCGGTGACGGCGACGGTGCCCGCCCCGGTCACGTGCCGGGCGGGCACCGTCGCAGCGGCGTGGGTGGTGGAGATCCGGGGGCGGACGTCCCGCACCGGCCGCCTGCCTCGCCGCGCTCCGGAGGCTCACCGGTCTGTGGGGGCGTCATCCCCTGACGCCGGGAAGGCACGGCCCGCGGGGATGACGCCCGCCCGGCTCACCAGGTCTTGCCGGCCTGCTCCCGGGTCGCGCGGTTGATCCGGTTGAAGAAGTTGGTCATCGCGATCTCCAGGACGATCGCGCCCAGCTGCGCCTCGCTGAAGTGGTCGGCGGCGTCGTCCCAGATCTCGTCGGTCACGCCCGGTGCGCCGTCCTGGATCCGGGTGGCGGCCTCGGTCAGGGCGAGAGCAGCCCGCTCCTGCCCGGTGTAGAAGGGCGTGTCGCGCCACGCGACCACGTTGTGCAGCCGCTCCGCTGTCTCACCGGCCTTCGTCGCCGACTCGACGGAGGCGAAGACGCACGGGCTGCAGCCGTTGATCTGGCTGGTGCGCAGATGGACCAGAGACAGCAGGCGCCTGTCGACGCCCCCGGCGTGAATCGCCTTGTAGAGGTGCTGGATCGCGGTGACCACGTCGGGGTTCGCCGGGCCGTTCATGCGTGCTTCCATCGGTGTTGCTCCTTCATCGGTTACCTGAGCCCCTCCGGGCCCGTCATCACCCACGACGGAGCAGCGCCGAGGAAGGTAACAACATGTCCGACACCAGCCCCGGGGACCCGATGGCCGAGGCGTTCGAGGCCCAGCGCGACCGGCTGCGCGCGGTCGCCTACCGCATGCTCGGCTCGCACGCCGACGCCGAGGACGTGGTCCAGGAGGCCTGGCTGCGCCTTTCCCGCCAGGACGCGGCGAGCATCCACAACCTCGCCGGCTGGCTGACCACGGTGGCCGGCCGGATCAGCCTCGATGTCCTGCGGTCGCGCCAGGCCCGCCCGGAGGCGTCCTACGGCGACCGCCTGTCCGAGCTCGTGGTGACGCTCGACGACAGTCCTGTTCCCGAGGACGACGCGGTGCTCGCCGACTCGGTCGGTCTCGCGCTGCTCGTCGTCCTGGAGTCGCTCGGGCCGAGCGAGCGGCTGGCGTTCGTGCTGCACGACCTGTTCGCGGTGCCGTTCGACGAGATCGGCCACATCCTCGGCAGGTCCACCGCCGCCACCAAAATGCTCGCCAGCCGCGCCCGCAGGAAGGTGCAGGCGGTTGAGCGGCCGACCGGCGTCGGACGGGAGCAGCGAGAGGTGGTCCAGGCATTCCTGGCGGCGGCTCGCCGCGGCGACTTCGCGGAGTTGCTGCGGGTACTCGACCCCGAGGTGAAACTGACCGTCGACACCCCGTCCGGCATGGTCGTCACCCTCGGCGCCACCAAGGTCGCGACCGGCGCGCAACTGTCCGCCAGGGCAGCCGCACAGGGACGGGCGGTGCTCGTCGACGGCCGCCCAGGGATCATGTCCTGGCGCGAGGACGGCACCCCGCTCTCGGTCGTCGCGTTCACCGTCGTCGACGGCCGGATCACCGACATCACGGTCGTGATCGACCCGGCCAAGCTCGCGCTGATGGGCCTGCCGGGTCCGGCGTGAGTCGTTGCCGGGGCGGGGTCGCCGCCAGCGCCGCAGTCTGTGGTTCATTGACCTGTTCAGCCCGCCGGGGCGTTCGACGAGGCACCCGCCTTCGACGCGGGCAGCCGCCCGCCGTTGCCGGCCCGTCAGTCCCCGAGGGGTATCCGGCGGGCGCCGGTGGGCCAGATGATCGTGGTCGGGATGCCGTGCTGCCGCGCCCAGTCGATGGTCCGGTCCGTCGACGCCGCGTGGCAGCCAGGTTCGCCGTCCCACACGGCCACGAGGCGCTGCACCCGGCGCACCAGTTCCCGGTTGGCGGCCACGTAGGCAGCGGTGTTCGAGCGGTCGTAGCCGGTGTGGACGACCGCCACCGCCCGGGCGAGCAACTCGTCGAAGGCTGGCCGGTTCCCCGGGCGGATCACGGCGGTGCGGTAGTCGCGGGCCGGGAGGATCACCTCGTACGTGCCGCCCAGGTCCAGGATCGTGCGCACGAAGACCTGATCCGCGCCGGCCGCCAGGCAGGTCACGCCGTGCACCGGCCGGTCGCTGATCCGGCGCAACTCGACGCGGAGCGCGTCGGCGACGAGCAACTCGGTGTCGCGGGTCAGGTTGATGTGCCCGGTGATGCCGACGCGCACCGGTGCGGGATCAGCCGGCATCCCCTGGTCCTCTCCGCTGCGCGGGCACCGCGGGTGCCAGCCGGATCAGCTCGAACCCGCTGTCGGACAGCACGTCGGGCAGCGCCCGGATCTCCTCGCGGTTCTGCTCCTGGACGTCGGGGGGCAGCTCGTCCCACGGCCGCAGGGCGGGATGCCGCCGCCGGGCGTCGTCGCGGGGCTCGCCGTACGTCCAGCCCTCCCCTCGCCGTTCCCGGCACCACCGTTCGTGCTCGAGGCGGGCGAGTTCCTCGATCCGGTCGTCGATGACCTGCCCGGCGGCGCAGGCGTCCCCGGTGCCGCCGCGCCGGGGCGCCACGACGCACCCGAGACTCAACAGTTTGGCGGCGATGTCCTGGACGTGGGCCCGGTTGGCCCGCCGCAGCGACTCCGGCAGTCGCGACCACTCCACCATCGCCGGCGCGTCGCCGGGGCGTACCCCGGCGCGATGCTGGGTCTGGAGGTACCGCTCGTGGATCAGTCGGGCCAGCCGCTCGGTGAGGTCCTCCGCGATCAACCGCGCATCGCAGGCGCGGGTCAGCACCGGATAGAGGCGGAGCTTGCCGTGCACCTCGTCGAGCAGGTCGTGGCGGGAGTCGCCGTGGAAGGCGGCGGCGAGCGCCGCCTGCTGGTAGACCGGCACGAAGACGGAACTCTCGGCGCTCTGCCAGAGGGCGGGCGTGTCCAGCACGAACTGCAGGCCGCTGGTCTCGTCCGGCGCGCAGACGTAGATGCGGTCGTAGCGGTCGCGTTCGAGCTGCGCGAGCCCGACGAGGCCGTCGAGGTCCAGGTTGTACGCGGTGAGCTGGCAGACGGTGGTCAGGAACGGGTAGCGGGACGCCGCGACGGCGAGTTCGGCGCTGGCGTCCGGGGCCACGAGGTCCACCCGCAGGGGTGGCACGACGTGACCGGGTGGGGCGTCGGCGCGGCGGGCGCGCCAGTGCCGAGCGGTCTCCACCAGGAGGGCTCGGCGGAAGACGCCGGTGCCGGCGATGAGGACCTTGGTGGGTCGGCCGCCCGCGGGTGGCAGCGGGTGGTGCCGGTGCAGTGCGCGGGCGGCGACGTCGTCGACGTGGAAGTAGTCCAGCCGTAGCCGGCTGGATCCGGCGGCGCCGAGTCGTCGGGCCTGCAGTGACAGGCACATCTCGGAGTCGTGGACCAGCACGTAGACCCGAGGTGGTTGCCGCCGGTCCTGCACGAGGCGGCTGGCGGTGTTGGCGATCGCGTGGTTGCGGTCGTCGTCCTCGCTGCAGGCGTAGATGGTGTGGGCCCGGCTCAGGCCGGCGCCGCGCAGCACCTGGGGGCTGGCCGGGTCTCCGACGACGCCGAGGTATCGGCGTAGGCGGTACTCCAGCGGTCCGAACGGTTCGGAGCGCACCACGACCACGCGTTCGCCGTCGGCGAAGAGCCGGTCGGCGAGCATGTGGGCGAACTGGGAGTCGCCGCAGACCAGGACGTGGCCGCGGGCTCGCCGGGCCCGCAGGCGGCGGCTCTCGGCGGCCAGCAGCAGCCGGCTGGCCTCGGCCACGGCGAGGAGGGTGAACAGCGGGGCGGCGAACCGGGCGACCTGCAGCTGCCACGGGTAGGGGCCGGCGTTCTGGAAGGGTTCGGCGCCGAAGACGAAGAGTTGCAGGTCGTAGTAGAGCACGTCGTACGGGTCGTGGGCGGTGCCCGGGCGGGCCTGCAGCAGGCGGTCGAAGCCGACGTAGCCGAGTATGAAGGCGGCCAGTCCGATGACTCCGAACACGGCTCGAAGCCACCATACGACCAGGTGGCGCGGGCCGGCGACCGGCTCTGTCATGACCCCGATGGTATTTGACGAGGTCGATCCGGCCCTTGCTCGGCGCGCGCCTGCCCGCGCGCTGTCGGCGGCACCGCCCGTCCGGGCGTCCGGTCGGGCGCGGTCATGGGAAGTCGTCGGGTCTGGTGTCGGGCAGCGCGGCCAGCAGTTGCCCGGCCAGCCGCCGTACGGTGCCGTCGTCCTCCTGGCGGGCGAGCCGCACGAGCACGGTCCGGGTGCGGGTGTCGCCGGAGTAGTGGCGGGTCAGTCCGAGCAGCGCGGTCCGACGGATCTCCCAGTCGTGGTCGTCGGCGAGCCGCAGCAGCAGCTCGTGTACTCCCACCTGGCCGGCCAGGGTGGCGCCCAGCTGTTCCACGGCGCGGCGCCGGACCTCGAGGTCCGGGTCGTCGCGGACCAGCCCCACCAGCAGTACCCGGACCTCGGGGTCGGCGCCGAAGTGCGCGCCGAGCGCGGCGGCGATGCGGGCGCGGATCGCCGGGTCCTGGTCTGCCAGGCGGCGCAGGAGCCGCAGGGTCACCGTCATGGATGCCGTGCCCTGCTCGGTGAGGCAGCACACCGCCGCGTCGAACACGGCGGGGTCGGTGTCTGATTCGACGCATTCCAGCAGCACGTCGGTCACCACGTCAGGACTGCCGTATGCGCAGAGGGTCTGCACGGCGGCCAGCCGGATGCCGACGTAGCTGTCTCGGCGGGCTCGCCGGCACAGTGTCTCCGTGAGGCTGTCGGTCTCGCCGTGACGGGCGAGCGCCTGGGCGGCCGCGCGCAGCACGTTCGGGTCGGGGTCGCGGCTGACCTGCTCGGCGAGGCACTCCAGCACCTCGGGGTCGGGCGGGTCGGCGAGGCGGGTGAGGCGGAGGGTGACCCGCAACCGGACGATCGCGTCCCGCTCCTGGGAGGCGCGGCTGATGAGCAGGTCACGAGTGGCGTGGCCGAGTAGCGGTCGGCCGGTGAGCAGGTCGATCGCGGCGAGCCGGACGCTCGCGGTCGGGTCGCCGTCAGCTTTTTCCAGCAGCAGTTCCCCGGTGCGGTGGTCCGGGTAGGCCTCGGCCAGCGCGCGCACCGCGGCGAGGCGCACCGTCGCGTCCTCGTCGGCACGAGCCGCGTGCGCCGCCACGGTCCACGCGGTGTCGTCGGCGCGGTCCCGGTCGATCAGCGCGGTGACGGCGGCGGCACGCACGGAGGCGTCCTCGTCCTGCTCGATCTGATCGACCAGCCGGGCTCGGCAGCGCCCCTCCGGGTCGGGTACGAGCGCCAGCCGCTGCACGGCGACCGCGCGGAGCCGCGCGGAGGTGTCCGAGCCGGCCAGCTTCAGCAGCAGTTCGGTGCTCTCCGGGCTGGGCCGCCCGGGCAGCAGCTCGGTCACCACGCAGCGCCGTACCTCGTCCGGGCTGTCGCCGGTCACCCGCTGCAACGCCCGGGTGCGGGCGGTTTCGGCATGCTCCGGCAGGGCCAGCAAGCCCTTCATCGCGCACTGCACCACGCCGGGGTCGGCGTCGGTGGCCAGCAGTCGCTGCAGTGTCCCGGGGGCGTCCGGCAGGTCGGCGCAGCGCGTGGTGAGCACTTCGGCGGCGGCCCGCCGCACCGCGGTGGCGGGGTCCTCGGCGGCCCTGGCCAGCACCTGGCGGAGGTCCTCGGACAGCTCGGTCCGGCCGCCGAGGGACTGCACGGCCAGCGCGCGCACCGCGTGGTCGGGTGAGTCGGCAAGGTCGCGCAGCACGTCGAGGTGGTCGGGGTCGGCGCCGAAGTGCGCGACCAGGGCCCGTACGGCGGCCTGCCGCACCGCGGTGGAGACCTCGGCCTGCGCCTGGGCGAGCAGGAGGTCGCGGCATCGGCGGCGGCTGCGGCTGGTGGTGTCCAGCCGGCCGGCGGTCTCGGCCAGCCCCGCGACCAGGATGAGGTGGGCCTGCCGCTCGCGGCCCTGCCCGAGTTCCCGGATCAGCAGTTCCTCCAGCTGCTCCTCAGCGGTGGAGAGCGCCGCCGCGATCCGGGTGGCGAATGCGGAGCCGGAGCGCCAGCTGGTCCGCACGCCGCGACGGCGGTACCAGTGCAGGAAGGTTTCCCGGCCGGGCCAGTTCGGTCCGAGTGCCCGGATCGAGGACAGCAGCTCCTGCTCGGTGAGCTCCACCAGGTTGGGGTCGTCGACGGAGATGCCGTGTTCGATGAGCCGCACGACCTGGCACAGCACCGCGTCGCCCGCGCCGGCCAGGTCGGCGGGTTGTGGCGCCTCCGCCACGCACTGCGCGGCCAGCACCAGGTTCCATGGTGGGCCGATCAGGTTCAGCGGCGGCCAGGGTTGGTTGGCCTCGGTGGCGAGCAGGATGACCAGGTCGTTGGCGGTCTGGGCGGGCAGGGCGCTGGCGACCAGCCGGAGCACCTCCCGCCAGGACGGGTCGGCCCAGTGCTCCCGGAACAGCGCGCGCAGTTGGTCGAGGTCCCAGGCGTCCGGGTCGTGCTCGAACCTGTCCACGATCTCCTCGGCGCAGAAGAACTCCAGGAACGTGCGGTGCACGAACCCGAACAGTCGCAGTCCGTACCGTTCCAGGATGAAGCTTCGCTGACGTAACTTGTCGATCATCGAGTAGGCCATGGCGAGTGCCCGCTCGTTTTCGAAACCGTAGAACGCGACGAGATGGTCCCGGAAGATGCGCGCCAGTTCGTCGGATTCAATGTAGTTTCCGGCCGGGCCGGACTCGCGGAACTGCATCCAATACGCCAGGTGGCGCACCAGCCGGTGCTTCGCCTGCAGGTCCAGTTGCGGCACGTCGCCGTGGCTTTCCCGCAACTGTTTGGTCACGTCCCACTCGGAGATCAGTACGTCGGTGACGTGCGCGTAGAGGCGGTGTCGGTTGCGGGGCAGCGGGTGGCCCCGGCCGACGATCGCCATGAGCATCAGCAGCAGGGGGTTGCCGGCGATCTCGTGCATCGCTCGGGACCTGTTCACCACGTCGAGGATCTGTCGCCGCTGCCGGTCTGCTTCGGCGGCCGGTGTGGGCATCACGTAGCGGTACCAGTTGCCGAGGAACTGGGCGATCCGCTCGTCGTCGAGGTCTTCCAGCGTGAAGTGGTCGAAGCCGGCGTTGGCGAAGGTGTGTCGCAGGTAGCCGGCCGCCCGCGAGGTGACCATCGTCCGCACCCCGGGGTACTCGTTGGCGAAGGTGGCGATCTGCGCGGCCACCTCTTCGCGCTGCGCGGGGTCGAACACCTCGTCCAGGCCGTCGAACAGGAACAGCGCCTGGCCGCCCTGGCGCAGGTACGCCTCCAGCACGCCCTGGTCTATTCCGGCTAGTCCCTGCTGGTGGCGGTGGCCGACGTAGTCCAGCAGGCCGTCGCACCGCCCGTCGCCGCAGTGCGCGGCGTAGGAGCGCAGCTCGATCAGGACGGGCAGGTACCGGTCCAGCGCCGCCAGTCGGGGCTCGGCGCAGACCCCGGCCAGCGCCAGCGCCAGGTATCGCGCGGCCGCCGACTTGCCGGAGCCGGGGTCGCCGAGCAGCACGATCGCTCGCCGGCCCGGATCGCACACGACGTCGAAGAGTGCCAGCGCGTCCTTGGCCGCGTACTCTTCCCAGAGCCGCTCGACCTCCTCCGGGTTGACCACCCCGGGCAGCCCGCCGGCGTCGCCGCTCGCTGTGGAGCTGGCCCAGCGCCACCAGGCCAGTGGCATCTCGGGCCGGGTGTCCTCGTGCACGCGGGGCTCCACGAACATCTTCGGTAGCCCGACCGTGAGGTATCCGATGGTGGGGCGTGGTGAGACCGCGTCCAGCGGAACGGCCTGGTATCTGAGGGCCAACTGTTTGTAGTACTGGCTGCGCGCGGCTTCCGGCAGGTGGGTGTCCGGGTCCGCGGGCTCGCGCGTCGGGGATCGGCCGCTGCGCACCTCGGCCAGCGCCATGGTCACCTTTGCGGCGAGGTCGTCCACGCCGGAGAAGAAGGCGCAGAGGTGGCGCTCCTTGAGTTCCCGGCGTAGCGCGACGATCTGCTGCCAGTCGGCGTCCCGGTCGATCATGTCGACCGGCCAGGGTGTCTCCTCGGCGAGCAGGAAGATCAGGCAGGGCTTTCCGGCCGCGAGTGCCTCACGGTATTCCAGTTCGGTGATGGAGGACTCCTGGCCGGGCGGCCGGAATCCGTAGCGCCAGGCGAACAGCCCGACGTAGAGGTCGCACCGGCGCACGTCGGCCAGGCAGCGTTCCAGCGGTGGTCGGATGTCGGCGCCGTACGCCTCCATGGCGACGTCCTCGATTTCGAGGCGACGTGCCACGACGTGTACGGCAGCACGATATTCCAGCAGGTCCTTTTGGGTGGCTGAAATGTAGACCTTCATGAACGGCAAACTCCAGGGGGTGGCTGGCGACCGCACCAATGAAAATATCAGTCGCTGTCGAATCGTCTCTGCCCCGCGGACGCTCGCATCCCCGTCGTACATGGGAATCCCGCGGACGGTGGGCTTATGATGTGCACAGGACAGGTACGGATCCGGGCGAGCCGGATCCCGTCCTTGCGGGGAGTTTCGGTAAACCCGCGCGGATCCGTGTCGGTGCGGGTCACGGCGGCGTACGTCAATCACCATGGGACCGCGTTCCGCGGGGCGGCCGCGGACCGGTGCCGGCGATGCGGAGGAAGCCATGCTCACGGTGGGTGAGGTGCACACCAGCCTGCTGCAGCACAGCACGGCGCTGGCCCAGGAGCAGAGCTCCGAGGTGCTCGGCCTGGTCGAGGGTGAGGTTGTGCTGACCTCCCGACGTCCTTCGCTCTACGCGGTGTCGCCCGACGTCCGCACCGGCGTGGACTGCTGGCTACCCAGCGCCAGGAACCGCCAGTTGCGCGGGGTGGGTGCGGTGGTCACCCGGGCCATCGTCACCGGCGGTCGGATCGTGCAGGCTTCCTCGGTCATCCAGGTCGTCGCCGGAGAGCGGCGCCGGCCGTGGTCGCACTATCTGGCCAACCCGGGCGTCCTCGAGACGGTCGGCAAGCTGGATGCCGCGGACCTGACCGCGGGCTTCCTGCGCGGCAACAACGCGGACGTGCTGAACCTGGAGGCGATCACCGGCCGGGTGCTCGACGGCGTGCAGATGTCCGACCTGCTGGACCGGCACCCGCCGCTGCGCGCGGCGCGCACCCGGCTGCGCTGGACCGCGCAGGTCGACCAGCAGCCGGGCCGGGACGTCTCGGCGGTGGTCACCGTGGACTCCCCCACGCTGCGCACGGTCGAACTCGTGGTCGGCCCGCAGGACGTGCCGGCCGCCGTGGCTGGCCTCTGCGAAGACCTCGCGCTGCACGACTGGCTGCTGACCATGCTGTCCTCCCTGGTGGAGGCCGCGGTCACCCGACCGCCCTCCGGGCAGGAGCACATCGAGCGGCTGCGGCCGGTGCTGGAGCATCTGCTGCACCTGTGGCTGCCTGGCGCCCGGGTCCACCCGCGGTTGCGGCCGATCTGGGACCGCCTGGAGCAGGTGCCCGGGTTCAGCCGGCAGTGGAAGTCGTCGGTCAACTGGATCCGGGATCAGATCAGCGTCAACAACATGGCCCTGCTGCGTGACCTGGCGGACCGGGTGGCGGTCAAGCAGCCGTGCGGACGCTGATGCCGCCTACTCGCCGATGAACACGTAGCTCAGCCGGTCGACCAGTTCGCTGGGTAGCTGGAGCCCCTCGCCGCCGGCCCGCTTGGCGACCTGCTGCGCGACCGCCGGTGGCACCGCCACCTGGCCGAGGATGGTCCGTACGGCCAGCTCCACCGGCAGGTACTGGGTGTCCATCAGGGTCAGCGTGCGGTACGCGCAGAACGG
This sequence comes from Micromonospora sp. URMC 106, assembly GCF_051386395.1. NCBI lineage: Bacteria > Bacillati > Actinomycetota > Actinomycetes > Micromonosporales > Micromonosporaceae > Micromonospora > Micromonospora sp. URMC 106. The sequence goes on along the minus strand of NZ_JBPQTP010000005.1, from coordinate 35,887 downwards.
CGCGGCGGCCGGGTTCAGCTGGACGATCGCCGGCAGTTCGTCCCAGCTGGTGGGCAGCTCCCCGGTGAGCCGGCACGGCTGTCTGATCGTCTCACCCCGGTGCCGTAGCACGCCCAGCCGGGTCAACTGCCAGACCGAGGCGAGCAGCGCGCATGCCCACACCCGGGTGTTCGGCTCGTCGGACCACAGCTCGATGTCGACGAAGATGGAGTGCTGGGGATCGCCGGACTGCACCGGCGGGGACCACGGCCGGGGCAGGGTCATCGCCGGGGCGTCGACATGCCCGGGCGACCGCTTGCCGTTGGACAGCCACCCCGACTCGCTCAGCGGTGGGCGGCTCCCGGTGGTGTGCCGGGGCGGCTCCACCACCAGGGTGTCGACCACCAGCTGGGCCAGTTCGACGCCGTCGTGCCGCGCGAAGCTGGACTCCCGGGCCACGTAGTCCAGCACCAGGCCGTGCTCCGCCGCGGCGCTCTGCACCTGCGGGATCACCTCGCGGGGAGTACCGAAGCGGTGGAAGTAGTCGTCCACCATGAAGCAGGTGCTGATCCGTGGTTGCCGGTGCGGGGGCAGCCCGCGTCGGGCCAGGGCCGGGATCGCGGCCGACCAGTCCGCGATCCGCTCGAACTTGCGCCGCAGCTCCTGGCACCCGTCGCCGAAGTCCTCCGCGTAGAAGTGCCCCAACTCCACCGACAGATGCGAGTACGCCACGCTCTCTGTACGTCGCACCGCAGCTGCCTCCTGGAACCTGACATCCACGCCAATCACACGGTCTCCCATGCCGTCTCGTCGAAGAGCTTCTCGGTCAGTTCCACGAAGGCGTCCACGGTCTTGACGTTAGCGATCTTGCTTTGCACGTCGTGGTCCGAGATGAGCTGCTCCCGCCACTGCAACAGGGGATCCAGTGGCACCGCGCCGAACAGCGTGGTGCGCCCGACGCCCCGCCGTCGGGCCAGCTCCGACAACTCCGCGTCGCACTTGCGCAGGAATGCCTGCTGCGCGAGGTCGAGGTGGCCGACCTCGGGGCCGCGTGAGTCGATCACCGCCGTGCGGATGAATCGCAGCGACTCGCGCAGCCGGTCCGGCTCGTGACCGTACTCCTTGCCCATGGCCACGATCCCGCCCGCCTCGAAGGCCAGGTCCGCAGCCGCGGTGACGTGCTGGGGAGTCCACCGGTGGAAGACCAACCAGCGCACGGTGACCTTGCGAAGGGTCGCGATCGCGGTGGCTGCCAGCGCGATCTGGCTGGCGTACGACCGGCCGGCGCTGAGGTCGACCAGGGTCAGGTCGAACTCCTCCTCCAGGCGGAGGAAGAGTTCGGCGCAGCGCTTGGCGATGTCGTTGGTGAACCCGAACTCGCTGCCGTTGCGCTGCCCGGGCAGGAGTACCAGCGGACCGGACCCGATGGGCCGCTGGCGCAGGCTGGCCCGCTCCGACGTGCCCCACACGTCCAGCTGCTCCGGAGACGGGATCTCCCCGCGCAGATACCGGTGCAGGCCACCGCCGTTGGGCCCGGTGCCCTCCACCCCGTTGACGGCCTGCGGGATCTGGAACGTGATGCCGGCCGTCGGCGAGCCGAAATCGTAGTCCAGGTAGCAGGTGGGGCGGCCGGACAACGCGCTGCGGTAGGCGATGTTCGCTGCGGTCACCGAGCGCCCGGTACCGCCCTTGTGCGACGTGACGAAAACCAGCATCAGATCCCCTCGCTGGCTTTCTGCTGCCCGGTCGCGACGTCGTTGAGCAGCAGCAGCAGGGCGTTCGCCAGGGCGGCCGCCGTGCCGGGGCGTTCGTCCACCAGCAGCTGCGCCCGGCGCAGGCTGGCTCGGATGCTGCGCATGCTGCGCTGCATCGCCTCGCCGGCGAACGTGCCGCGCATCAGCTCCCGGTCGAACAGGTACTCGGCCTCGTCGATGAGATCCTGCGCGTACGCGGCGAGGCGGCCAGCCCGCGGGAACGGCCGCTCCCAGAGCAGCTGACCGGCGGTGACCAGCGCCTCCACCACCCGCTGGGTCAGGTACCAGGAGGGCGCGTCCGGCTTCGGCGCCAGCCCGGGGTAGGCGCCGGCGGCGTGGTCCCACAGCCCTCGGTGCTGGCCGTCGGGGATACGTCGCAGCAACAGGTGATCCCACACCTCGTCCGCCAGCTCGAGCAGCTCGCTGCGGCGCCGGGCGTTGCTCAGCAGACCGGCGACGGTGGCCGCCCGCTGGAGCAGCACCGTGGAGTACTCGTTCACGTTCCACGTCATGATCGGCTTCGACGTGTCGTCGTTCAGGGTCACCCGCTTGCCTGGCGCGTGCAGGAGCAGCGCCGGCTCGTCGGGCGAGGCACGTCGGGTGATCCGCGCCCGCTGCGCCAGCTCCACCAGCACCGAGGCGATCCGACCGAGCTCCTCGTCGGCGCCGCGCCCGCCAGCGATCAGGCCCTTCACCGCCAGCGACGTGGCCTGCAGGGTGTAGTAGTCGGTCCGGTCGCCGTCGGTCGTCCGCCAGGGGATGTCCTCGATGGGCCACCGTCGCCGGTTGTCGAAGGTCGCCACCGTCGCCCAGTAGGTCCGGGTCAGCTCCCAGCGCAGCTGCAGTGCGCGGGACAGCCGCTGCTGCTCCTCGTTGAGCAACCCGAGCAGGCGGGTGCGCTCGGAGTTCAGGTCCTCGATGGCGTCCATCGCGATGACCGTGAAGTAGAGGTAGGGAGCGTTCTCCGCCGAGCCCTCGCGTTGCAGGCCGGTCGGCTCGGTGGTCGGGACCTCCTCGGCGCCGGCGATGATCCCCCACGACCAGCCGCACTCGAACAGCATCTCGCTGTTGTCCAGGTCCTCGGTCACCCGGCCCGACCCGATGACCACGTTGCGCAGGCTGGCCATGGTTTCGCGCAGCTGTTCGCGCAGCGCGGCCACGAGTTCGCGGCGCGGCAGCTCGTCCTGGTTGATCATGTCGCACAGCCGGACGCCGTACTCGTCGGTGGCGGTGAAGACGAAGGTGCTGAAGCTGCGGAGCAGGCCGACCATGGCCGCGGTGAGCCGCGCGCTGGCCATCGCGTCCAGGGCGTCCAGCTGCGCCAGCAGGTCGCGCCGCTTCGTGGTGCCCCGGTAGACCTTGACGAAACCGATCGTCGCCAGGGTGAGCGTGACCGACACCGCGAACGAGTCGACGATGTCCAGGGAGCGTTGCTCCTCGGTGAGCTCCGGGCCGTCATCGAGCGGGGTGAGGTAGCTTCCACCGCTGAAGATCGGGGTGCCGGTCTCGTCGGTGTACCGCGTGAAGTAGTCGCTGATCACGCTGACCAGCCGGCGGGGAATCTCGATCGCGCCGCCGAGCGGGCTGAGCGCCTCGATCACCTCTTCGTCGGCGCGATCCGGGTCGTCGAGTGACAGCACGGGAACCCTGGCCGCCGGGAGCAGCAGGGTCAGTAGCTGCTCGGCATCGCTGATCGAGTTGCTGCCGCTTCGACCACCCCAGCGCCATTCACCGTTCTGCCAGCAACTACGCACCGTGGCCCGCCAGATGTCGAGGATTTCCTGGCGTGGCTGTATCCGCACGATTCACCGCCGTCTGCTGTAGTCGTCGCCTCGAAACTGCTGGTGGTGCCGTTCACAGGATGATCTACGGTGGTCCACAATGACGTGCAACAACATGGTAGCGGGCCCGTCGAGTGCCACTTGAACAGCTTCGATGGCCGCGTGTCGGCGGCCCGGCCCACCAGTCGCGATGTGATTCCGCGTACCGGTGGACCGGGCCGACCGCACGGCGCGCGGGTCACCCGGTGGTGACCAGCTCGTCCTCGCCGACCGCCGTGGCGGTCATCCGGCGCGTGCCGATGGTGACGAGCAGCGCGGCGAACGCGAGCGTCACGCCGAACCAGACAGCGCCGTCGACCCCCAGGGTGTCGGCGAACCATCCACCGAACAGCGCTCCCAGGGCGATCGATGTGTTGTACCCGAGAGTGTTGATGGACATGGCCGCCTCGAACTTGTCGGGCGCGGCACCGAGCATCAGGTTGATCTGGCACAGGTTCGCGGCGCCGAAGGACACTCCCCAGAGGGTCACGGCAAGGATCAGCCCGGGCGGCGTCTGCCCGATGGTGAGCAGCAGCAGCATCGCCGTCACGAGGCCCGTGCACGCGACGACAAAGCTGGTCCGTGGGCTTCTGGTCACCGTGTGGCCGGCGATGAAGTTGCCGGCCGCGCCGCCGATCCCGTAGACGACGAACAACGCGCTGATGAAGGCGGCGGAGGCGGACGAGCGCTCCTCCGCGAAGGGCCGGATGAAGGTGTACGCGCCGAAGTGGCCGAGCACGTACAGCGTCACGGCGATCATCACCAGGCGCAGCTGCCTGTTCCGGAGCGGGAGTCGGAAGACCTCCCGGACCGGGACGGCGTTCTCCGAGGGCAGCGATGGAATGACCACGGCGACCGCAAGGAAGACGAGCGCGCTCAGGCCGGCCCAGATGAGGAACGTGGTACGCCAGCTGGTAAGGCTTTCCAGGAACGCACCGAGCGGAATGCCCACCACTGCGGCGATCGAGATGCCGGAGAGCGCTACCGCCGACGCCCGGGAGGCGAGGCGTCCCGGTACAAGACGCATCGCCATGCTGACGCCGATGGCCCAGAAGACGCCGTTGGCGAATCCCATGACGAGTCGGGTCGTGAGGACCAGCACGAAGCTCGTCGAGACGGCGGTGAGCAGATTGCCCAGTGCCAGGATCGCCAGGAGCACGGACAGCAGGACCCGCCGGTTGACGCGCCTGGTCCACGCGACGATGAACGGCACGCCGAGCCCGGCGGAGATGCCGTAGAGCGTGACCATCAGCCCCGCGACGCCCGCGGACACGTCCAGGTCCACGCTGATCGGGGTGAGGAGGCCGACGGGCATCAGCTCCGTGGTGACGAAGGTGAACAGACTGGCGGTGATGACCGCGACACCGAGCCATGACTTCAGGGGCGAGTGAGGGCGCCCATTCGATGTGACCATTTCTCCCTTTTCATGAGTTTTGCGTTAGGTGCGGATCAGCGGTGACGTCCGCTGACCGACGGCGGCGAAGCCGGTCCGGACACCGCGGGGTCGGCACTGACCGGGCAGTCACCGGGACGTGGGCGTGACCGGGGTGGCCGGGGTTGCGCAAGCAGCACGGCGACGACGATCGCGATGGCGCCGACCACCTGGACCGCTGAGAGCGTCTGGCGCAGGAACAGGTATCCGAGGATGGCAGCGACGACAGGGCTGCCCGGGGCGAGGAAGGAGACCGCCAACGCGGGCAGCTTCTCGATCCCGCGGAACCACAGCGCGTAGCTGAGGACGGCGCCGAGAGTGGTGAGGTAGGCGAACCCGACGATGTTGGACGGGGTGAGGACGGCCGGCAGCCCTTCGAGGGTCAGCGTGGCCGGCAGGGACACGAGTCCGCCGGTGACCAGTTGCCATCCGGTGAAGGGCAGCAGTCCTACCCCCTCGGGGCGTCCCCACCGCTTGGTCAGCGTGAGGCCGACGGCCATGCATGCCGCCGCGACGAGCGCCGCGACCACACCGACGGTGTTCAGGGCCGCTGTCCCCCTGAACACCAACATCGCGACACCGCCCGCGCCCAGGAGGCAGGCCACCACGTGCCTCGTGCGGATCCTGTCGCCGAGGAGCAACGCCGCCAGGATCATGACGATCATCGGCTGGCCGGCCATGATCATCGCGGCGACGCCGCCCGGCAGGCGGTAAGCCGCGACAAACAGCAGGAAGTTGAACGCGCCGATGTTGAGCGTGCCGAGCACCAACGACCGCCACCACCACGCTCCAGTCGGCGGCAGCCGGGTCAGGGCCAGCAGGATCAGGCCCCCGGGAAGGGCCCGAACGGTGGTGGCCAGCAGCGGACGGTCGGGTGGCAACCATTCGGTCGTCACCAGGTATGTGCTTCCCCAGATCGCAGGCGCCAGCGCGGTGACGCCCGCGGTGAGGAGTCGGTTGCCGTTGCTCATGCCACCCTGCCTTCCGTGTCGAAGGCCGCTGTCGGGCACGCACGGGGACTGGCGTTCGACCTGCTTCCAGCCACGAGGGCATCACGGTCACGAGTGCGCTTGAGTTCGTGGAAGCCATCGGTGCCGGCCAGGGCGAGGACGCCGTCCCGGAGCCGACCGGCGGCCTCGCCGCGCGGCCCCGGCGCCCTCACCGGACCGGAGCACGCAGGGCCTCCGGGCCGCGCTGCTGCTCGGCGGCGACGCAGACGCGCACCGATCCCCGCCTTCGACCATCGCCTTTGCGGCACTTCTCCGGCACCTCGCGGCCCTCGTCGAGTACCAAAGAGGGCTCACGACGTGAAGACGCGCCTCGACGGGCCGGACCTGTTCGACCTCGAACAGCCAGCGGGAGGCGGTCCACGCCCAGGGGCAGCGGGGTTCCGCCCGGATGTCGGCGACGGTTTCCGCCGGCCTTTCGGGTGCAGCGACGCTCATCGTGCGGTCGTCCTTTCGGAAGTGATGGGTTGCCGGTGGCTGCCCGTGCGGTCAACCGGCGGCGAGCCGCGACGACTGGTCGGCGCGGTCCCGGCCGGGCCGCGGCTTCGCCGTCCCGGTCGCGTCCCCAGCCTCACCCGAAGTGGATCAGCGAGTCCAACGCATGTTTGTCACCCCATCGATCGTGAACCACGATGGATCTGTGGAACTACAGCAGTTGCGCTACGTGGTCGCGGTCGCCGAGACCAACAACTTCACCCGGGCCGCCGAACGGTGCCACGTGGTGCAGTCCGCGCTCAGTCACCAGATCGCCCGCCTGGAACGGGAACTGGGCGTCAGGCTCTTCGAGCGCACCAGCCGGCGGGTCCGGCTGACCCCGGCCGGCGCCGCGTTCCTGCCCGCCGCCCGTCAGTGCCTGGACGCCGCGGAGCGGGCGGTCGCCGAAGTCGCCGCGGCCGTCGGTGAGCTGCGCGGACGGCTCGCGATCGGTCTGATCCCCACCGTCGCCGCGGTCGACCTTCCCGGCATCCTGCGAGACTTCCGCCGGCGGCACCCGTCCGTGCGCATCAGCCTCCGCGTTGGCGCGAGCGAGGAGCTGGTCGAGCAGGTCAAGCAGGGGGCCATCGAGGTGGCCTTCCTCGGGCTGCCCACCACCGCGCGTCCCGAAGGCGTCAACGCCCGCGAACTCGCCCGCGACCGGCTCGTCGCCGTGGTCGCCCCGGAGCATCCCCTCGCTGCGGAGTCAGCGGTCAGCCTGCGCAGGCTCTCCGCCGAGGTGTTCGTGGACCTGCCGGCCAGAACCGCCGGGCGGATCCAGTCCGATCAGGCCTTCGAGGCCGCCGGCCTCGTGCGTGATGTCGCTTTCGAGGTGACCACCGCCTACCTCATGTCCCGTCTGGTCGAGGAGGGACTCGCCGTGGCCATGCTTCCGTCCGCCTACGTGCCGCAGCTCACCGGCGTGACGACCATCCAGGTCATGGACGCGCCGGCCCGCGTCGAGTACGTCATCTGGAGCCGGTCCGACCGCATGCCCGCGGCGGACGCCTTCCTCGCCCTGCTCGGCATCGACGCCGGAAGCCAGGAATGAGCCGGCGGGCAACTGCGGCTGGAGTACCGGCCGTCACGTGTACGGTCCCGCACCACCACGGGTTCGGCCGGTGGTCAGCAGCATGCTCAGGTACCCGTCGCGCAGCGTCGGCGTGAGCCGCACCTCGTGGACGTCCAGGTCGTACGCGCCGGCCGCGATGCTCGCCATCACCTCGGCGCGCTGCAGCGCCACGGCGGGAAAGACGCGCTGGCCGACGCTGTAGCCGCGGGAGTCGAGCATGACCGCCACGGCAAAGGGTGAGTTGGGCCGCAGCGCGTCGAGGAAGCGGCCGATCGCGTGCTCGGCCTCCGCGCGATCTGCCGATATGGAGCACGCCACGAAGAACATCGTGCCCGCGTCCCAGGCGTGCCTCGGCGCATCGAAGACACTCGTCCGCAGCACTCGGCCGACCCGCGCCAGGCGGCCCCGCGGATCAGTCAGCGCCGAGTACGCCGGGTGCTCCGCGCACACCTGCCAGTACGGGTCCCAGAGCTCGTCGTAGCTGTCGACCTGCGTACGCAGCCAGCTGACATTCGACGCCGACCAGTCACACAGGTCGATCGTGCGGGCAAACGGCAGGAGCGTCAGCGCCGGGTAGAGGTTCGCCCCCGACCCCACGTCGACACAGTGCGCGTCGGAGAGCTTCGCCTCGGCGAAGAAATCCCTGGTACGGCGGAGGATTTCACGATCGTCGGCACGCAGGACCGCGTAGTTGTGCCGGACATATGCCAGGGGGTCGAAGCTGTCCCATTCGACGTCAGAATTCGCCGGCCTCGCGGATTGGCTCGGTGGGGATGGCGTCGACGACTCGTCGCAACCGCCGCCAGCCGCCGGGGTCAACGCCATGGACGTGCCTCCATCGATGTCGGCGGATCACATTGGCCGTCTTTTTTGGCGCGCTCCTTCGCGCTGCTCATTGTGTATCCGAGGCGGTGTTGGCTCGCAAGCAGCGGCACTTCGCCAACCCCGGCGATTGACGGCCTTGACGGTGACCACGCCGACCGGTCCAGTTCACGGGGCCGAGGCGTGGGCCTGACGCGCTCTGACGGACATCCGATATCGGGGCCGCACGGCATCGCCACACACAATTTCGCGGCACCGGAGAGCGGCTGATCAACAAGCACGTGGCCCGGCGAGGCATCGAACCCGCTACGACAAGACCCTGCGGAGCGACCTCGCCGTCCTCCGCCTGCGCACCTCGGTGAACCGGGGATCGAAGAGCTCACCCGGACAACCCGTTGATCACCATAGGATGCAGCAGTGACGGACGGTGAGCGAGGCCGACGATGACGCAGGTGAACACGGCGGGGACCGGGCAGGGTGACGCCGGCCGCCGGGATACCGGCGCCGGGCCCTGGCGCGCGCGCATCCGCCGGGCGATTCGCGCCGCCTCCCGCCCGAGCCTCTGGAAGCGCGGCCCGGTGCTCGCGGCGCTGGGGCTTTTGATCGGCCTGATCCTGCTGCTGCACGCGCAGATCACGAACCGCGGGGGCCTCGGCAGCCTGGTGGAGACCTTCCTGCCGTGGCTCGGCCTCTTCATCCCCGTACTGCTGATCGGGGCGCTGTGGCGTCGTTCCGCCTCCGCGGTGGCCGCGCTGCTGCTGCCGGCCGTGGTGTGGCTGAACCTCTTCGGCGGGCTGCTTGGCGACAAGTCCCGCCCGGGCGGAGACCTCACCCTGGCCCAGCAGAACGTCAACGCCGACAACCCCGACCCGGCCGGCACCGCCCGCGACCTGGCCGCCTCCGGTGCGGACGTGCTGGCCCTGGTGGAGCTGACCCCGCAGGCCACGGGCACGTACGAGAGGGAACTGGCGCAGGCGTACCCGCACCACACGGTGCAGGGCACGGTCGGGCTGTGGAGCAAGCTGCCGCTGTCGGACACTCAGCCGGTCGACATCCAGACGGACGCCGGGCCGTTGGCGGCCACCAAGCCGGTCGACGTCACGATGGCCTACAACCGGGCGTTGCGCGCCACGGTGGCCACGGACCAGGGGCCGCTGGCGGTGTACGTGGCCCACCTGGGGTCCGTACGGCTGTATCCCAGGGCGGGCTTCTGGACGACCCATCGGAACCGAAATGCGCAGGCCCTCGGCGAGGCCATCGCCGCCGAGCGGAACGAGCGGGTGGTGCTGCTCGGCGACCTGAACGGCACCATGGACGACCGCGTGTTCGCCGGCATCACCTCGCAGCTGCGCTCGGCTCAGAGCGAGGCCGGGAAAGGCTTCGGCTTCACCTGGCCGGCGAGGTTCCCGGTAGTGCGGATCGACCACATCCTGGTCCGCGGCGTGCAGCCGGAGAGATCCTGGGTGCTGCCGGCCACCGGCGGCGACCACCTCCCGGTGGCGGCCAGCATCAGCTGGTGAGCATCGCGTAAGAGCTCCGGTGCTGTCTCGGGATCCGGGAGAACGCGACTCAGGCGCGCGATGATGATCAAGGGCACCGGCTCACGGTGCCCGACGGTTGGCGCGCAGGGCGGCCAGCACCAGGCCGGGCGTGACCAGCGACCTCGGATGCGCACGCATGGAGACGACCTCGTTGAACCGCCGCGCGACAGCCACGTCCGTGACGGTCGCCGCGACGATCTGCCGGCTGATCCAACTGGAGAGCCGGTACCCGCGTGGGTAGGGCCCGTCGACGTGCGGCAGGGCCAGGTCCGCGGATGTGGACGTCGACCACGCGGCTTCGACCACGACCTTCTGCCAGTCGAAGAACCGGCGCGCGGGCAGGCCCAGATCCGGCCGTGACCGCAGGTACACCGACAGGCAGGCAGCGTGCAGGGCCGCCGCCGTCATCCCCTGCCCGTACACCGGGTTGAACGACGCGACCGCGTCGCCGACGCTCACCAGCCGGCTCGGGAACCGCTTGAGCCCGTGGAAGTCCCGCCGCCGGCTGTCGGCATGGCGGTAGGTCCCGACGTCGCCGAGCATCTCGTTCCCGGCGACGGCACCGAACTCCGGTGGGAACTGGTCTCGCAGCCGCCGCACGAAGTCCTCGGAGCTACTCCCCGGCCGGTTGTCGCCGTACCCGGCCATCATCGCCATCCACCGGCCGTCCTCGACGGCGAAGACCGCGGCACCGGCCACGTCCGGCGACGTCCCCGGACTGTGCAGTGCCATGACGACCGTGAGGTCGGGATGCGTCTCCCGGCGTCGGAACAGGGCCGTCGCGTAGTTCAGGTTCACGGTCATCCGCCGCGTGACGGGGCGGTCCCAGCCGGCATGCTCCAGCCACTCGGACAGCCTGCTCGAACGCCCCATGGCGTCCACCACGAAGTCACCGCTCTCGACGCCGGGCACCCCGCCGACGTCGTAGCGGACGCCGGTGGCCGCGCCACCGTCGAGCACGAGACCCGTGGCGCGGGCGACGACCGTCTTGACGTTGGGCAGCCGGAGCACCTGCTGACGGATCAGCCCCTCCAGCAGCGGTCGGGTGCCCGCCAGGCTGTCCGCGTCGTCGGGTACGACGACCTTCAGCCGGCCGTCGAGGTACGCCCGTCTGGTTGCGGGGGGAGCCTCGATCGCCCCCTGGGCCAGCGCTTGTTCACGGAAGCCGGGAAAGAGGCGTTCGAGCTGGAGAAAGCCACCGGGCAGCAGTGCGTGCAACTGCGTCCCCTGTGGCACGCCCCGCCGGCCGCCGGTCAGATGCAGGTCGTCGCGGTCGATGACGACGACGCTCTCCGCGTGGTCGGACAACGCCCGGGCGGCGAGCAACCCGGCGACGCTGCCGCCGACCACGACAGCCCTCTGCATGATCGGAGACTGCCGGGCGGGTGGTCGCACGGCGTTCAACGCGGCGAAGACCCTGGTCGGGGAGAGGGGCATCGTGCTCTCCAAGGGGTACGAGAGGCGCACGCGCACGCGCCCGCCGAGCGGCCTGAGCGTACGCGGCCGCACAGGACGGACCGGTCGAAATGACGCTCGTGGATCGTCGCACACGCACCCGGCGCCGCCCCGGCATCCAACGGATGGCCGACAGAAGCGGTCGGCGGCCAGGGCCGACAGGGCGCACTGACGCTCCTGCTCACCTGGCAGCCGCTGCTGCGGCCGGACGCGCTCACCCTGACTGCCGCGGCGGCTGTGCGGCGCGTGTACCCGGTGGTCGGGGGTTGTCGACCACCACCTCGCCACCCCCGTCGCGTCAGAGGGTGATGACGACTTTCGCCCGGGCGTGTTCGCCTTCGAGGTACCGGACGGCTTGCGGCACCTCGTGGAGCGGGTAGGTCCGGTCGATGACCGGGGTGAGGTGGCCGGCCTCGGCGTGGGCGCGGAGCATGTCGAGGTGGTGGCGGCTGGGTGCCGTGGTGAGTGTGACGATGCGGTGCCGGACGAAGGGTGCCATGAGCCGCCCGCGCGCGAGGAGCCAGACCGGTCCGACGAGACTGCCGCCGCGGTACACGCCGCCGCCGGAGAGCACCAGCGTCCCGGTCGGGGTCAGCGCCCGCCGGAGCGCGGTGAGTGAGCGGTTGCCGACCAGGTCGAACACGACATCGTGGCGGCGGGCGTCGCGGGTGAAGTCCTCGCGGGTGTAGTCGACGACGTGGTCGGCACCGAGGGAGCGGACCAGGTCGGTGTTGCGGGTGCTGCACACCCCGGTCACGGTCGCACCGAGGGCCTTTGCCAGTTGGACGGCCAGGGTGCCGACGCCGCCGGAGGCGCCGTTGATCAGGACGCGGTGGCCGGGCTCGACCTGCCCGACGTCGCACAGCCCCATCAGCGCGGTGACACCGGCCAGTGGCAGGGCGGCCGCCTGCTGCGACGTCAGGTTCGCCGGCTTCGGCGCGACAAGGGTCGCGGGCACGCACACGTACTCGGCGAACGCGCCGTTGGCGTCGCCGAGGTCGCCGAAGACGGCGTCCCCCGGGCGTACCTGTCGGACGTGGGCGCCAACGGCTTCGACCCGGCCGGCGAAGTCGCGGCCGCGGATGCGCGCGCGGGGCCGCGACCGGCCCATGGCCAACCGCGCCATCCGGGGATCGCCACGCATGGCATGCCAGTCGTACGCGTTGAGCGCGGCGGCCTCGACCCGCACGAGCACCTCGTCGGCGGCGGGCACCGGCGCGTCGACGTCCGCGAGCTTGAGCGTCTCCGGCGGACCGTACCGGTCCTGGACGATCGCTTTCATCTTCCCCTCCCTCATAGGTGTACGGCGTACACCTCACGGTAGGTGTACGCCGTACACCCGTCAAGGCGGTTATGGTTTCAACCGCCGACGAAGACGAGGACCGAGATGGCTGAGCAGGCTGAGACGCTGCGCCGGGCGCCGCTGAGCAGGGACCGGATCCTGCGCGCCGCCGTCGCGCTCGCCGACGAGGCCGGGATCGAGTCCCTCAGCATGCGCAACCTCGCCCAGGATCTGGGTGTCGTGCCGATGGCCCTCTACAAGCACGTGGCCAACAAGGACGAACTGCTCGACGGCATGATCGACATGGTCGTCGGCGAGATCGACCCGCCGGTGCCCGGTGTCGACTGGAAGCACGCGGTCCGCAGCCGCATCCTCTCGGCGCGGCAGGCGCTGCGTCGGCATCCCTGGGCGCCGCTCGCCATCGAGTCGCGGAACATGGCGACGCCGGCCATCCTCGCCTACCTCGACTCGATGATCGGGGCGTTCCGGGCCGGCGGGTTCTCCGCCGACCTCACCCACCACGTGATGCACGCGATGGGCAGCAGGATTCTGGGGTTCAGCCAGGAACTGTTCGACGCCTCCCGGAGCGCCGGCCGGTCCGGCACGACCAACCCCGACCCGCCGGCGGCCCTACCGCCGGAGGTCGCGGCCCGGTTCCCGCACCTGGCGGAGATTTCCCTGGCGGCGTCCCACGACGACGCGTCGGTCGTGGGGCAGGGCTGCGACGACCAGTTCGAGTTCGAGTTCGCGCTGGACCTGCTGCTGGACGGCATCGAACGGCTGCGACAGCAGGACTGGACATCGTCGCGCCGACCCCGGTGAGACGTATCACGAGCCATGACGCACGGCCCGTCACGGTGCAAGCGCCCGGGTTGCGGCAGATGCGGATAGCTGACCTTGGCGAGCCACAGTTCGACTAACGAGACATCCAAGCGGCGTATCGGGCGCGACCATGCCGCGTGACGCGGTCACCACCGCGGTCCACGAACAACTCGTTGGTCTCGTGATCGACCCAATAGGTCTGCCCGGCCTCGATGAAGGTCGGCTCTTGCAGGTAGAACCAGTGATCCACCACATTGACGAGCATCAGCCGGTCAGCAGTTACACGATTCACCACGGCGCCCTCGTCGAGCAGACATCGCACTGCACGCACCTGGTTACCATATGCCAGCCGACGCTTCCGCGGTTCGCGCTCATCGACAAGATCGCGCGTCTGTCACGCCACGTGACGCCGGGTCTGCGGCAGATCCGGACGCCGAGAGAACATGGGCGGACAAATCGATCAGGTGGTCGAGGGAGCGGCCGAGCCGGTCGAGCTTGGTGACCACCAGACCTTTCCACTTTGGGCGCATCGCATGGACCCGAGGGAGGGCCTAATAGAGGTGCTGAAGCGCGGCCGCATACTGCTCTTTGACGCGGTCGAGGTCCTCTTGTCCGTAGTGCGAGGCCTCGACCAGCACCTCGTACACACCGACCGCCTCGTGGCCCAGCAGGTCAACTTCGCCTGCCACCGAGCGGCTGCGGTAACGGTCGATGTCCGAGGCGTCGCCGAGGCGCCGTTCCCGCTGGTAATTGGCCAGCAACCGGGCCAACCGGGCCCGGGCGTCCGCGGCGTGGGCCATCAGCTCCGCCGGCGCGGACGGGGCATCGTCCCTCACCGCAGGGCCGTTGCCGGCGAGCACCTCCCGCACACGACCTGGGTTCCCCTTCGAGGGGTCCAGCCAGTGGTAGGCCCACAGTGCCCTGCGGGCGGCGCTGACGGCCTGACGTCCAGTCCGGTTATGTCGCCTGCTTTGCGTGCGTGGTAGTCCTGTTACTTGTGTGAATGTCCTTGCCCTTGTTCGCCGAGTCAGCGCGCCGGGCGACCTGTCTCTGCCTGGGTGAAGGCTTCCTCCGGCGTGGCTGCCGTCCACCTCTTGTCGGCAGTACGCAACGGAGTGCCACGGGCGAACACGGCGATCCCGGTCAGTAGCCCCTCCCACAACTCCGCCCGCCACGCCGGTCCCGACCGGGTCACCACCAGCAGTCGCCGGCCATCCCACCAGCCATGGGTTTCCAGCCCGCCTTCGGCCACGACGTGGACGTCCGGGAAGTCACGCAGCGCATCCAACGCCGCGAGGACGGAGCGGCGCGCACTGCGACCCGCCTCGACGCGCACGACGCCGCTCCCGTCGATGTGAGCACCGTCGAGTCGGTCGACCGCGTCGTGCAGTGCGGTGCGGCCGAGAATCCACCGCAGTTCGGCCGTGACGTCGGTCTGCTCGAACAGCAGACCGAGGGTGTGCCCGCCGAGTCCGTCGCGATACCGGTGGATAGTCTCCGGCGGCGCGGTCGCGAGCCAGTCCGTCCATTCCCGGTAGGCGATCCGCAGTTCGTCGAACTGTCCGGCCTGCTGGCTGTCGGGCTCATCCTGCAGGTCGACGCCTCGGCGTAGCGCCACGAGACCGATGGTGGCCAACGCCGCGTGCTCGCCGTCGAGACTCTCCTCCTGCTCGGCATCCCACAGCTGCACCAGGACCCAGTAGAGGAGGTCCGCCCACCCCGGCGCGTCCGGCCACAGCCCGCCGGCGACGAGCAGGAGCACGAGCCGCGTGACCGCGAGCTTCGCCGGCAGCGGCCAGTCCTGGGACGTGTCGACCAGCGCGGAGACGTCGCGCCGGAGTCGGGCGCGTTGTTGTGGGGTGAGGGCATCCAGCACGCTGGCGAGGGTTTCCGGCGGGGCCGGGTTCGGTGCCTGTTGCGTACGCCGGGCGGGCGGCCGCGGGGATTCCGGGTCCGTACCGTCGAAGATGTCCTCGTCGTCGGCTGACGTCGGCGTCCGGGCGTCGGTCAGGCCGAGAGCGAAACGGAGCAGCGCCGGGCCCACGGCGGACGTGACGCGGTTCTCCACCTGGCGCCGCCGGCCGCCGGCCGGTGCCTGCGGGATCCGGTCCGGCCGTACCGAGGCCAGGTGACGCAGCGCCTCGAACAGCGCCGCCGTGTGCGCCGAGTCCGCCACGACCTGTGGCAGGGACGTGTGTTCAAGGGGAGACGGGTGGTCGATGCGCGACAGCGCGGCCGCCACGTCGGTGACGAGCACGTCGCGGCGCTCTGTGCCGTCGTCGGTGGTGACGTGGCTGACCGCCTCCCCGTCGCTGGTCGCCGTCCAGCCGTCTGGTGCTACGGCCGCGTACACATGGAGCCTGCCGGTCGCCCGGTCGTGGTCGAGTCGAAGGCCGTTGACGGCGAGCCAGCTCGGCGGCGTGCCGGCCGAGCCGACGAGCACGGTCGCCTCCACCCGGTCGGCGGAGATACGGACGCCGAGCACCCGAAGGCTCTCCGTGTCGGTGGCGGCCGACGGTGACGGCTTCCGAATCTGCAGCCGCGCCAGGTCCGAGACAGCCACCGCCTCGGCGGCTTCCTTGGTCACCACGGGAGCGGTGAGAGGCGAGACGACCCCCAGTTCGCAGTTGCCACCCGCCGGCATGGTCCTGGTGAGGGCGGCGTGGCTGCAGTTGGCGCTGCCGGTCAGGGCCCAACCCCGGTCGGACGACCACCACTCGACGACCTTGCCGTGGTGGTAGCGAGAGCTTGCCGATGTGCTGACGGCGGCGTCGGGGACTCGTTTGATCACCCGGGCGAGGCTGTCCGGGTCGCACTGCACGTCCCGGGTGAGCAGCAGCCGCACCTGCTGGGGCCGAAAGCGGTCGACGAGACGTTGCAGCGCTCCGGCATCGGGATCGAAGAAGGGCGCGGCCACCGCGAGCTGCGTCGCCGGCTCGACCGGACGGGGTAGTTGCTCGATGATCGGGCGGAGCGCCGTGGTCACCAGGACCGGCTGGTCCACACCGGGATCGGGTGGACGTGCGGTGAGCAGCTCGGCGACCCGATCGAGGCGGTCGCGGCCGAGGTCCTCCATCCACACGTCCTTGGGCAGCCGCCGTAGCCAGTCCGCGAGTTGGTAAAAGAGCACGGGCACGGTAGGCCCGACACCACGCATCAGCGTCCAGACCTCGGCGTTGTGGTGCCATCCCGAGGCGGTCGCGTTGCCGGAGCCAATGGCCACGACGGTGTCGGTCTCCGACGCGATCACCACCAGCTTCGGGTGGAACGCGCCTCCGCCCTTGCAGACCACCGGCAGAGCGAGGTAGTCGGCGGGCCCGGGGCGGCGAGGGCCCTGGGTGAGGTGGTGGGCGTCGAACAGTACGGTTGTGCGGGCTCGCACGGCGTGCGCGTCGCGGAGGCAGACGTCCTCGAAGAAGGACAGGTCGCAGGTGTAGGTCAACACCAGGACCTCCTCCGCGTCACGAATCAGCCGGGCATGGAGCACCGCCGGCGGGGCGGCGCCGAGCAGGTCTTCCCAGTCGGTCACCAGATCACCTCCACGTGGCGACCGGCCGTCCAGGTGTCCGCGGAGACGGCGAGGATGCCCAACTGCCGCAGGAAGCTGGTGAAGGTGGGCAGCCGCAGCGACACCGCGCCGCTGCCCTCCTCCCCCTCCAGCCGCCATCGGTCCCCGACCCGACGCAGCCGGGTGGGCAGGCGCAGCCCGGCCCGCGTCCACTGCATCTTCTGGCGGCTCACCGATTCGGCGCGCAGGAACAGGTGTGCGGCAAGGTCTTCGGCCGCGCGGGCCAGGGGACGATCGGCGTTCTGATGCAACCACCTCGCCACGTACTCGGGGCCCAGGTCGTCCGGCAGGGTACCGACGAACGCCGCCCGGCTGACCGGATCCAGGTGGTCGAGCCGCGCGGCGCCGACGGCGAGCAGTCGCAACAGGTCGAGCATCGTCCAACGGTCGGCGTTGCGCGGATGGTGGTTGAGGTCGTGCTCCGCCGGCAGCAGCGTGCCGGTGCCGGCGTCGACCATCGCGGGAAGGTCACCGACAAGGGCCTGCTGGACGGTGGCGTCGGGTAGCTGTTGGGCGAACCGCTCGATGGCTTCCTCGCGCGTACCGGGCCGCTCGGCGAGGGGCGAGACGAGTTCGGCCCAGATCAGCCGCCACGCCCACACCGACCAGTTCCGCAGCAGGGCGCCTCGCCAGGTGCGGGCGTGGTCATACAGCTCGTCGCAGCCGAGCAGGTCACGTAGACCGGTGGTGAAGCAGCACCAGTCGTCCATGGCCATGTCGAGGGACTCACCGACCGCGCGGCCTTCCAGCGCGCCGACGAGCAGCGCGGCGCTGTGGCGATGCGTTCTCGCGGCTGCCTGGTCGCCGCCGCGATCGGCGAAGTACGCCCGCCGCACACACTCCCCGTCCGGCGCGTCGCCGATGCCACACAGGCACAGATGCCGCAGCTCCCGCAGTTGCCGCCGGGACAGCGGCTGTTCTCGGCGCGCGACGGTCACCACCTCGTCCAAGGCCGAGAGCAGGCCCTCGTCGGCCGTCGGGCCTGGTGCGGGCACCCGGCGGCCATCGGTGAGCCCGACCAGCAGCTCGATTCCGGCGTACGTCTGCAGATAGCCGCCCGGCACCTGGCTGTAGGTGGCGGCCAGGCGGCCGATGTCGGCGGCGTTCGTCTCGCGTAGCTCCTTGCCGATCGTGTTGACACCGTGAGCTCCGAAGTCACCGGCACTGGCTCGGTGTTCGTCGGGCTGGTCGAGGCCGTGGGCGACCGAGACGGCACCCAGGACGACCTCGGCGCGGCGGACGAGATCACGGAAGCGGTCCTGGTCGTGCTTCGCGGTCCAGCCCCGCCTACGCGCTTCGATCGCCAGGCGGGCGTGCAGCGCCACGTACCGTGCGTGCGGCGTGGTGGTGATGACGCCGGGTACCAGCGCGGCGGCGTGGGAGCCGATGACCGTTTCGACGGCGAGGGGCTGACGGCCGGTGTCCTCCGGGGTGTCCGGCTTGGCCGTCCACGCCGGGCCGAGAACATGTGTCACCCGACCGTCCCCACGTCCAGCGGCGCTCCGAGAAGATCCACCGCGCCACAGAAGCAGACGGCGCCGGTAGCGACTTCCGAATGACGGAAAGCCGACACTCGGCCGCTGCGGGCACCACCGGTTCGGGCAGGGGTTGCAGACAGCTCGGTGTCATCGGTAGGTAGCTGGTCCCGATGGGCGTGTGGGGGTGCTCTCGACATCGGTAGCCTCGGTCGATGGACTACGAGCGCGCACGCGCACGTGCCTTGCGCAGTGCGACCGGAAACTTCAACCGCTCGCTGGCCATAATGCGCAGCCGTGATCCGCAGGCGATGGAGGACGGGTTCGCCCTACTGCGGGACACGGCTCGGCAGCATGTCCAGGAGTTGCTCGACGCGTACGGTCAGGAGGCCGACTACCGGACCCAGTTCCTGCTTCTGGAGCTCATCGGAGAGACTCGGTCGGCCCAGGCGTTCGAGGTGCTGGCCGTGGAGCTGCTGAGCGACGACGAGGTGTTCAGCTCAAGGGCGGAACGTGGGCTGCGCCTCCTGGACACCAGAGAGGCTCGACGACTGCTGTGGCAGCACCAGAACAACCGATCTGGATTCGCCGGGACCTGATTCGATGCGCTGATCTGGACGAGCAGAGGCTGCGAGCGCGTCCGACGCCGTAGGGTGCCCGAATCACATCGGCTCGCCGCACTTCGTGCCGTCGATTGTGTTGGTGGGCCGGCGGCGCCCGCCTGCCGGCGGCGCTCGTCGACAGGCGGATGCGACCGGGTCTTCAGTCCTGGTAGTACTCGGCTCCCAGGTGGGTGATCTGCTCCTCGCCCATCAGCCAGCGAAGGGTGTTCTTCAGCTTGGTCTGTTGGATGAACAGGTCGTGCTCGGGATAGACGCTGGGCGCATGCTGCGGGTCCTTGAAGTAGAACGACAGCCATTCCTGCACGCCCTTCAGCCCCGCTCGTTGGGCCAGGTCCGTGAAGAGCACCAGGTCGAGCACCAGAGGAGCAGCCAGGATCGAGTCGCGGCAAAGGAAGTCGACCTTGATCTGCATCGGATAGCCGAGCCAGCCGACGATGTCGATGTTGTCCCAGCCCTCCTTCTGGTCGCCGCGAGGCGGGTAGTAGTTGATGCGTACCTTGTGGTAGAAGTCGCCGTAGAGTTCGGGGTGGAGGTTCGGCTGCAGGATGTGCTCCAGCACGCCGAGCTTGGACTTCTCCTTGGTGCGGAAGCTGTCGGGGTCGTCCAGCACCTCGCCGTCGCGGTTGCCCAGGATGTTGGTCGAGTACCAGCCCTGAAGCCCGAGCATGCGGGCCTTCAACATCGGCGCCAGCACGGTCTTCAGAAGGGTCTGCCCCGTCTTGAAGTCCTTGCCTCCGATCGGCACGCCGGCGGTGTGGGCGAGTTCCGTGAGCGCCGGCATGTCGGTGGTGAGATTCGGTGCGCCGTTGAGGAACGGGACGCCCTCGGTGAGCGCCGCGTACGCGTATAGCATCGAGGGCGTGACGCTGTCGTCGTCTGCGTCCATCGCGGCTTCGAACGCTGCCAGGCTTTGGTGGGCCGGGCCGGGCTCGATGTAGGTCTCGGTGGACGCGCACCAGATCACGACCAGCCGGTCGCAGGAGTGATCCGCTCTGAACTCGCGGATGTCCCTGCGAATGGCCTCGGCCTGCTCCCGCTTGGTCGCCGCAGGCTTGACGTTGGTGCCGTCGAGTCGCCGTACGTAGCGCTGGTCGAAGACCGCCGGCATGGGCTCGATCTCCTTCAGCGCGGCTGCGATCGGTTGGATGTGGGCATAGCGGTCGAGCACACCGCACTTGAGCGCGGCCTCGTAGGCCGTGTCGGAGATCGGGTCCCAGGCACCGAAGACCAACTGGTCGAGGCCGGCCAGCGGCACGAAGTCGCGAATGAGCGGCACCCGGTGCTCGGTCCGCCTGCCGAGGCGAATGGTGCCCATCTGGGTGAGCGAGCCGACAGGCTCAGCGAGGCCGCGCCTGATCAGCTCGACGCCGGCGATGAAGGTCGACGCCACGGCGCCGAGCCCAACTGTCAGGACGCCCAGCCTGCCGACGGCGGGCTCGATGTGGCGCTTGGATGTCTCCACGAAGTCTCCAGCCTCCAGGTCGCTGCCGCGCTGACAGCTCGATTTCTGTTCGACGTCGTTCAGCGGGTATTCGTGCGTCGGGTCGACATCCGCCGACGCTGGACTGTCGTGATCGAGGGCCGCGCAACCCGCTATCGCGACCGGCGGGCTCGCGCCTGTGGCGACGATTCGCGCACGGAGCGGATCTCGCCGCCGAGTGCTGCGAGCCGCTGCAGGGTGTAGGAGGCGGCGTCGAAGGCCGTACAGCCGCGGTAGATTCGTCCGTAGTCGTCGAACAACTGCCCAATAAACTCGTTCTCCCCGACCTCCGCCGCGGTCCACCGGTCCCAGAGCACGTGCCGCACGGCCTCCGTCACGTCGGTGGCGGAGTCCTGGAAGACGATCTCGTAGCCCTGGTCGCGAAGCGCGCCGATCAGGTGCTCTGCCGCCTTGGCCTGCATGCCGTCCGCGAGTCGCCCGTCTTCGTACTCGATGCCGGGGAAGTCGATCGGCGCCCAGGCGAAATCGTCCGGGCGCATGAACCTGAAGATGAACGTCCGGCGCAACGTCTCCTGAATGTGCTCGGCCAGCATCGCGCGCCGCCCCTGCCCGGGGCGCCGGCTCTCCCAGACACGGATCTCCTCGGCTCGTTCGGGATCCCAGCCCGCCATGCCGCCGACGACGACATCCGGTTCCGGAAACTCCGGGTACCGCAACCGCCACATACTGACCGTCTTCGGCTCGACGCCGAACATGGCCGCGATGTCGGCCACGCTGAGCATCTCTCGCACCACGTGCCCTCCACCCCCTCCTTGTAGAACCTCATCTACAAAGTAGACCTCAAACGCGGTTTGTCAACCACCTTCTACAAACCGAGGTTGATCAGCGCATGACGACGAGGGGTCTCAAGAGCGCTGGCGGTCGCGAACGAAGCACGGCCGGATTCGCCGTGAGCCCCGTCCGCGACCGGCCACCGCCGAACCGCTGGGGCAGGAAGCAGTCCCAGCCGCATGGCGGTGTCGGTGAGGCGGACCGGGCGGGAGCAGCTGACATCCAGCGGCACACCACGCAGCGCCACCGATTGATAACGTGACGACACCGACCGGTCGGCGTCGATGCCCCTTGGGGAGGGTCAGGCATGTGGGCGGACGAACCCGCGCTGGACGAGGCAACGCGACGGCTCGACGACTGGGGTGTTGATCGCGAGCAGGGCGGCCCGAGCGAAGGAGCTGTCTTCGCAGGTGCAGGCGATGAGGGGCACGGCGACCAGCCCCGATCGGACGATCCAGGTCACCGTCGACTCGTCGGGCCTGCTGGTCGACCTGCACTCGACGAACGCGGCCGACAACACTCCGCGGCGCACACCGCCCGGCAGATCCTGGAGACCACCCGGGCCGCTCACACCGATCTCCTGAGCAGGATCACCGAGGCGGCCACAGGCGTCCTCGGTGTCGAGGATCCGACGGCGGCGGCGCTGGTCGAGTCGTATCGCCGCCGGCTGGATACCGACCGGGGCACACCGGTTGCCCGGGGGTGAGGGCATCCAGGTCGACCCCGGCGGCCTGACCCGCCACGCGGTACGCCTCGACCGCCGCACCGACAGTCTCGACACCTCCCGCCAGGCCGGCCAGCACGTCCGGTTTGGGCGCCGACGCGTAGGGGCAAAGGGCGACGCCGGGGAGGTGCCGCTGGGCGCGCTGCGCGAGGCGGTGGCGGCGCTGCGGCGCGTACCTGGGGAGCCGGCGGAACTGGCGGCGCACCTCGCCGCGCGGTACCCGGCGGTCGTGGCGGCGGCGGACGCGGCCCGCGCGTGCGCTGAGGGGTTCCTGCGGCAGCGCGACACCGGGTGGCGGCTGGCGGCGGACGAGCTGCGCGGCTGGGTCGACGCGGTGGCCGGTCTGCCCGAGCGGGAGGCGACGCTGGCCCGGCTGAAGGCGGGGCGGGCCTGGCTGAAGGCGGGGCGGGCCTGGCTGAAGGCCATCGCGGTGCAGTTGCGCAACGAACGGTGGCGCCGTTCGCGGAGCACTCGCAGCGGATCTGGGCGCAGCTGCGGCAGGAGAGCAACGTCGAGCTGGGCGCGATGACCCTCGAAGGGGCGAACACCCGGCGGCGGGTGGTGTTCCCGGTCAGCGTGGACGGTGCCGACATCGGGACCGCGCTCGGGGTGATGAGCCAGGGCGAGATGCACGCCCTCGGGCTGGCGACGTTCCTGCCGCGCGGCTGCGCGTCGGAGAGCCCGTTTCCGGTTCATCGTCGTCAACGACCCGGTGCAGAGCATGGATCCGGCCAAGGTGGACGGGCTGGCCCGGGTGCTCGCCGCGCTGGCCGAGCAGCGGCAG
Organism: Micromonospora sp. URMC 106; assembly: GCF_051386395.1. Lineage (NCBI taxonomy): Bacteria > Bacillati > Actinomycetota > Actinomycetes > Micromonosporales > Micromonosporaceae > Micromonospora > Micromonospora sp. URMC 106. The sequence goes on along the minus strand of NZ_JBPQTP010000005.1, from coordinate 12,981 downwards.
GTGGTGGTCTTCACCCACGACACCCGGCTGCCCGACGCGATCGGCCGCCTCGACCTGGGCAGGGCCCAGATCCTCGAGGTGACCCGCGCGGAGCGGTCGGTGGTGACGCTGCGGCCCGGCTCCGACCCGGTGTTCCGCTACCTCGACGACGCGTACGCACTGGCGCGCAACGAGGAGATCACCGCCGAGGTGCGGGGTCCGGTGGTGGCGGAGCTGTGCCGCTCGGCGCTGGAGGCGGCCTGCCATCGGGTCGGGTGGCGGCAGCGGGTGGCGCGCGGGGTGCGGCACGACGACATCGAGGCGGCCATCGTGGCCGCGTCCCGGCGGCTGACCACCACGGTCGCGTTGGCGCTGTTCGACGACGCCGACCGGGGCGGCGACGTCCTCGGCTATCTGGGCCGACGGCACGGGCCGCGGGCGGTGGCCGCGTACAAGGCATGCAAGGAGGGCGTGCACGGCGCGTACCTGTCGGACCTGCCGGGCCTCGTCGCGGACGCCCGCCTGCTGGCGGAGGCGCTGCGGTGACCGCGCCGACGCCACAGCGCTGCCTGGCGGCGGCCGACCAGCTGCTGCGCGGCGCGGGCGCGCTTGGCGGAACGGCGGTCACCGCCGGCTGGTGGCCGCGCGTGCGCCTGCCTGATCCGGCTTGCCCTCGAAGGCGGCATCGACGCCCACTGGCGGCGGACCAGGCCGGCCGTCGCACTGTGCCGACAGGGCCGGGCGAAGCAGCTGATGCTGCGCGGCCGGCTCGGGCCCGGCATCGGCGTCGCCCGCCGCGTCGCGTTCGCCTGGGCGACCCTGTCGGCCGTCGCCCACCACCACTGCTACGAGCTGGCGCCGACGGCGGCTGAGTTGCGTCGGCTGCACTCCGAGGTGAGTGTCCTGCTCGCCCGACTCGACCGAGAAACGGAACCCGAACGATGACGTACCCGCAGCCCGGCCACGACCCCACGGCACCCGGTCGGGCCACGGCATGGCGATCGCCGGTCTCGTCCTGGGCTACGTCTTCGTCGGCCCGATGATCGCCTTCACGCTCATGGTGGTCTTCGGCGGCGTCATGGGCGCGGCCACCTCGACCCCCTTACTACAGAATGGACAGGCGCGCCACGGTCAACTGGTCGCGTCGGGCCGCGACACTCCCGGCCTCCCCGTTGCGAGCCTGCCCAGGCCTGACGTGAGCAGCCGGAATGCGTTGTCGGCTGCGGCTTTGGCCGTGTCGTACAGCGAGGCGGCTGTTTCTCCAGCGGCCAGCCGGCGCCAGTTCTCCCGGGCCAGGATGCGTTGCGCCGCGATGATCTGGGCGGCGGCGAGCCGGGCCGTGAGCTGGTCGGGGATGTGCGCGGTCTGGACCAGCGCGTCGGCTAGCGCCTCCTCGTCGCGGGCGGTGTACTCGTTCAACCGCGCGGACAGGCTGGGCGTCGAAAAGATCATGTTGTGGAAGGCGAGGACCTCGGGGTCGTCGTTGAGCCCGGTCACGGGATCCCGTCGAGCGAGGCCGTCCAGGAAGTGCTCGTGCAGCGCGGTCAGGGGCCCCTGGCGCGCGGGCCGCTGCCGGACCACCCGCGCCGCCTCCCCCTCGTGGTCCGCGATGCGGTGCAGGACCAGGTCCTCCTTGGACCGGAAGTAGCGGAACAGGGTGGGCTTGGAGATCTCGGCGGCCGCCGCGATATCCGCCACGGAAACCCGGTCGAAGCCGTGCTCCAGGAACATCGAGATCGCCGCGGCCGACACGGCGTCGTGTGTGCGCTGCCGCTTGCGTTCCCGCAAGCCCACCTGGTCCGCCATGGCTCGACCCTATCATTCCTGAGACCAAGGCAATATTGATTCGCGGACAGAAACGTTACCGGGTTACAGTATTGTGCCGAGCGCCTCCGAAGGGTTTCCATGTCATCGCCATCCACCACGCAGCACGCCGAACGCGACCAACTCGACCGCGACTTCGCGGACGAGGTGGCGTTCCTGGCCCGCGCCCGGCGGGCGCTGGCCTGGATGAAGGAGCACGCCCGGATGCGGGTCACCACCGGCGAGCAGGTGGCCGGCGACCGGTACACCGCCGAGCAGCTCGGCCGGATGCTCAAGAGCTACGCCAAGGAACTGGCAGAGGAGCCGGACAGCCCGCTGTATTTCGGGCGGCTGCAGTTCGGCACCGGGCCGGACGCCGACGAGCACCGCGACCAGAACTACTACATCGGCCGGCGGCGGATCACCGACGAGAGCGGCCAGCCGCTGGTCATCGACTGGCGGGCACCGGTGTCGTCGCGCTTCTACCGGGCCAGCGTCCGCGACCGCCAAGGCGTGGCATCGCGACGCCGGTTCGGCTGGACGACCCGCCACCCGGTACAGCTCACCGGCTTCGAGGACGAACGCCTGGACCACGGCGAGGAGCTCGGCACCACGAGCCGACTGCTGACCGCGGAGATCGAACGCCCCCGCGTCGGACCGATGCGCGACATCGTGGCCACGATCCAGCCGGAGCAGGACGAGCTGGTACGCGCGGACCTCGACCGCTCGCTGTGCGTCCAGGGCGGGCCGGGCACCGGGAAGACCGCCGTCGGCCTGCACCGCGCGGCGTACCTGCTCTACACCCACCGTCAGCAACTGAAGCGCAACGGCGTCCTGGTGGTGGGGCCCAACCCCGCGTTCCTGAACTACATCTCCGCGGTGCTCCCGGCGCTCGGCGAGGTGGACGTGCAGCAGCGCACGCTCGACGAGGTGCTCAGCGAGCGTCCGCCCGCCGCGGTGGACACCGACGAGGCCGCCCGCGTGAAGCACGACGTGCGGATGGCGGCCGTGCTGCGCCGGGCGCTGTACGCCCAGATCGCCGACCCGGTCGAGTCGATCGTGGTACCGGACGGCTCGTACCGGCTGCGGGTACCGGTCACCGCACTGGCCCGCCAGGTCGCCGAGATCCGCGGCGAGGACGTGCCGTACGGCGTCGGCCGCGAGCGGTTGCGCGCACGCATCGTCGCCCTGCTGCAGCGGCAGTTGGAGACGCGCGCCGAAACCCCCGGCAAGATGTGGATGCAGAAGATCGGCCGGGCCCGTCCCGTGGCCGCGGCACTCGACCACGCCTGGCCGAGGGTACGCCCGGAGGAACTGCTCGCCACCCTGCTGGGCGACCCGGAAGCGCTCGCCCGCGCCGCCGACGGCATCCTGACCACCGAAGAGCAGAAAACGATCCTGTGGCAACGCCCGCCGCGCAGCGTCAGGAGCGCGAAGTGGTCGGCGGCCGACCTCGTGCTGCTCGACGAGATCGCCGGCCTGATCGAGCACCCCGCGAGCTACGGGCACATCGTGGTCGACGAGGCGCAGGACCTGTCCCCCATGCAGTGTCGGGTGCTCGCGCGGCGCAGCGAGCACGGCTCGCTGACCGTGCTCGGCGACCTGGCGCAGGGCACCAGCGACTGGGCGGCGAGCGACTGGCACCAGCAGATGGCCCACCTGGGCAAGGACGACTCGCCGGTCGCGGCCCTCACCATGGGCTTCCGGGTCCCCGCCGAGGTGCTGGCCTTCGCCAACAGGCTGCTGCCCGGGCTGCGCGTCACGGCACCGGCGACCCGGTCGATCCGCACCGACGGCGCGCTGCGGGTGCGCCACGAGCCCGACCTGGCGTCCGCCACCGTCGCGGCCGTCCGCGCCGCCCTCGACCGGGAGGGTTCCATCGCCGTCATCGCGACCGACACACTGCTCACGAGCCTCTCCGCCGCCCTGCACGCCGCCGGCCTCGCGGTCAACACGGCCCAGGAGGACGGCCCCGGCCGGAGGGTGACCCTGCTTCCCGCGGTGCTCGCCAAGGGCCTGGAGTTCGACCACGTGATCGTGGTCGAACCCGACGACATCGTGCGGGCCGAGCCACGCGGCCTCAACCGGCTGTTCGTCGTACTCACCCGGGCCGTCTCCCGGCTGGACGTGCTGCACTCCCGCCCGCTACCCGCGCTCCTCGCCGCCGAGTAGAGAGTATGGATCTAACGGCCTCTCTCGCGGCGGAATGCAGCTGTGGAGTGACCCCTGAGGCCGGACACCTCCCGACTTGGCGTCCCGCCGGGCATGACGAAACCGCTGCGGCTCGCTGGGCGCCGCTGGTTCGTCATGAAGCCCACCAACCCGCAGGCCCGCCTCTCGCTGACCCGCGCCAGTAAACTGCACGCCGCGGTTCGACACCCTGCGATCGTCCGCCCCGAGCGGATCCTCGACGGCCCGGACGGGCCGATCCTGGTATACCCGTGGCACGACGGCAACGTGCTCAATCACGCCACCACACACGGCTCGGACCGCAGCGCGCTGGCCCGGTTCCAGCAGCCTTCCGTACCCGAGGTCGAGGCAGCCATCGACACCGTCCTCGACGCGCACCTGGCCGTCACCGCAGCCGGCTACATCGCCGTCGACCTGTATGACGGCTGCTTCCTGTACGACTTCACCGCCCGCCGGATGCGCCTGATCGACCTGGACGAGTACCGGCCCGGACCCTTCGTCCTCGACGCCGATCGCCTCCCGGGCTCCCGCCGCTACATGGCTCCCGAAGAGTTCGTCCGCGGCGCCGTCATCGACCAGCACACCACCGTCTACACCCTCGGCCGCACCATCCACCACCTTCTGGACTCCCCACACGACTGGCGGGGATCGCCGGCCCAAGCCCAGGTAGCGGCCCGCGCGAGCCGTGCGGCACCCGCAGACCGATATTCGGACGTGGCGGGCTTGGTCGCAGCCTGGCGATTCACGCTGATGTCGTGAGGCACCGCGACAGCCATTCTTGACCGGCCCACGTCGCCATCGCCGTTCGGATGCTGGCCGTTCGCCGCGGGTGACCGCGCCGGCGGGTGGCTGCGTGCCGGCCTGGGCGGGGTAGCACGCAGTCAGCGCTCAGCGCAGTACGCCGAGGTCGATGGCCTCGGCCATCGCGCGGTAGCCCGCGTCCGACGGGTGCAGGTGGTCGCCCGAGTCGTATGCCGGGTTGATCCGCTGCGGGTCGGCCGGGTCACGCACCACCGCGTCGAAGTCGACGACGGCGTCGAAGTCGTCACTCGTGCGGATGAACTCGTTCACGGTCTGCCGCACACGGTCCCGTTCCTCGGTGTAGGTGCGCCATCCCTTGATCGGCGTGATGGTGCCGACGACGATCCGCAGGCCCTGTGCGTGTGCCTGGGCGGCGATCTGTCGCAGGGCGAGTTTCAGGGTCTCCGGGTCGGGGTGTTGGAGGTTGAGAATGTCGTTGACGCCCTCGAGCACGATGACCGTGCGCGCCCCGGATGTGGTCAGCATGTCGCGGGACAGGCGTGCGAACGCGTTCGGGCCGCCGATTCCGGTTCCGGTGCTGCTGTTCAGGATCCGGTTGCCGCTGATACCGCTGTTGACCACGCCGAGCTTGGTGGGTCCCGGCTCAGCGGCGAGCCGGTCGGCGAGGACGTCGGGCCACCGCAGGTTCGCATTGTTGGTCGACCTGTCCCCGTCGGTGATCGAGTCGCCGAAGGTCACCACCGTGCCGCGCGCGGACGAGGATCGGACGTCCACGGCTGTCACGTAATGCCACGCCATGGTCGGCTGGGTGAACGCGGCGCCCTCCTCGTCGGCCGCGTGGTCGCCGTTCGCAGCGATGAACGACGTCTGATATGCGCGCGGGTGTTCGGTCACGGGCCCGGACGGCGCCGGGGTGTAGACGGTCACCAGCAGGTTCCCGTCTGCCGGCACGGGCATGAGTATCGGGTCGCTGAGCACTTCACCGCCGGCCGGGATGGTCACCGACGGCGCGCCGCCGAAGGTCAGTTCGCGCATCGTGCCGGCGACGGCGTCGGGCGCGTCGGGCCTGGCGGCCACCGCCAGCGTCGTTCGTCCCATCAGGACCGGCGCCGTGCCGAGCGCGTTGGACAGCCGCACGCGAGCCGCGTCGCCACCCACGCTGGTGTGCACCACGTTGCGGATCGAGTGGTTCGGCATGCCGTGGTCGGTACCGGGCGTCGTGCGCGCCATGGCCGTCTGCCAGGTGCCAACCCAGTGGCCGGGCGGGCGGGTGTCGAGCTTGTCCAGGTCGACGACCGCTGCCATCGCCTCGTAACCGGCGTCCTTCGGGTGCAGGTGGTCGCCGGAGTCGTACTCCGCCCGTAGCCGGTTCGGCATCGCGGGGTCCCGGAGCGCGACATCGAAGTCGGCCACCGCGTCGAACGCGTCGCCGTCGCGGATGAAGTCGTTGACCGCCTGGCGTACGCCTTCCAGTTCCTCGGTGTAGTTGCTCGACCCGCCGAACGGCGTGAGCGTGCCGCCGGTGACCCGCAGCCCCTTCGCCTTGACCTGGGCCGCTATCTGGCCCAGCGCCGCGATGATCTTCGACGGCTCGTGATGCTGCGGCTGGCCGCCGATGTCGTTGATTCCCAACATGATGATCACGGACCGCACGCCGGTCGCGGTGAGCACGTCGCGGTCCAGTCGGGACAGGGCATTGGGATTCCAGGTGCTGTTGAGCAACCGGTTCGAGCTGATGCCGGCGTTGAGCACGCCAAGGCGCGTCGGCCCAGGCTCGGCGATCAACCGGTCGGCCAGGTAGTCCGGCCAGCGGTGGTTCGCGTTACGGGTCGAGTTGTTCCCATCGGTGATCGAGTCGCCGAGTGTGACCACTGCACCCTCCGCCTGTCCCAGGACGTCCACGCCGCTCACGTACGGCCAGAAACTGATCGTCGTGGTGAACGCCGCGCCGGACTCGTCGGCCGCGTGATCACCGTTCTGCGACAGGTACGAGGTCTGGTTGGCCACCTGGTGATAGGTCACCGGCCCGGACGGCACCGGGGTGTACACGCTGACCAGGAGGTTGCCGTCCTCCGGCACGACAAGGGGAATCGGGTCGCTCAGCACCTCGCCGCCGGCCGGGATGGTCACCGACGGCGCGCCACCGAAGGCGAGAGCTCGCATCGTGCCCGCGACCGCGTCCGGCGCGTCGGGTGCATCAGCGACCGCGACCGTCACCGCTTCCATCCGTACCGCCGCCGTGCCGAGGACATTGGTCAGCCAGACCCTTACACCGGAGCCACCAACGCTGGTGTGCACGACGTTGCGGATGGTGCGGTCCGCATATCCGGTAGGGAGGTTGGGCACGGTTCCGGAGGCCGAGGCGGACCAGGTGCCAACCCAGTCATCCTGCGGTGCCGTCGACTGGGCGTCCTGGCCGGCTGCTGAGGCCGGGCTGGGCAGGCCGAGCGCCAGCGCAAGCACGATGCCGGCGGTTTGGATCATTCTCCACATGCAGGACATGGGATCTCCTCCCGATCAGCAACGAGTTTGGCTCCCCGCCCCCGCCACGGTCAACGGTTTACGTCGCATGACATAGGACGTAGGATGTCCGGCAACCTTTCGTACGTGACGAAGAGTGGGCGGTACGACAGAGCCGCGGGCGCAACAGGTGCGGCACCAACCACTGCGGATTCACCTGCCGCTCGACACGATTTACGCCAGCTGTGACCAGTGGAGGTATCGCCTTTCATGACGACGAGACAAGGACGCAGCCCCACACGACGTCGGCTACTGTCCACCATGGTGATCGCTGCGATGGCTGCCGCGCTGCTCACCAGCGGCCCAGCGCGCGCCGCCCAGCCCTACCACGAGACCCGGGCGGTCTACACGGCCAACACGGACGGCTACTTCTGCTTCCGGATTCCGGCGATCGTGAGGGCCAGCAACGGAACCCTGCTGGCGTTCGCCGAGGGCAGGATCAACAACTGTGACGACAGGGGCGACATCGACCTGGTGCTGAAGCGGTCCCACGACGGCGGCCGTACGTGGGGTCCGCTGCAGGTCGTGTCGCGCGGCAACGGCGACACGCACGGCAACCCGATGCCGATCGTCGATGAGCGGACCAGCCGGGTCGTGCTGTTCACGACCCACAGCCCGGGCACAGCAAGCGGCGGCCGCATCCCGTACCTGCAGGTCAGCGAAGACCACGGGGCGACCTGGAGCGCGCCGCGGGAGATGACCGAGCTCATCCGGCCGGAGTGGCGCGCCTGGTACGCCACCGGTCCGGTGCACGCCATCCAACTCAAACGTGGTCCGCACGCCGGGCGGTTGGTGATGAGCGCCAACCATGAGTCCTTCGCGCCCGACGGGCGGCGCATCGCCGGCGTCCACCTCGGCTACAGCGACGACGGCGGCGACACGTGGCGCATCGGGGCCAGCGCCGGTGGCGCCGCCGACGACATCTTCGTCAACGAGTCGACGTTGGTGGAGCTGACCGACGGGCGGATCTACGTCAACGTGCGGGAAGCCGGCACGGCTGAGGGCACCCGGGCGTACGCGATCTCCAGCGACGGCGGCGAGAGCTACGAGGCGCCGTTCCAGATGGTGCCCGAGCTGACGATGCCGGTGGTGCAGGGTGCGTTGCTACGGCTCACCGCCACCGACGAAGGTGACGCGCGGGACCGCCTCCTGTTCTCCGGACCCGCCAACCCCGGAAAGCGCGAGGCCCTGACGATCCGGTCCTCGTACGACGAGGCCCAGACCTGGGAGCCCTGGCAGGAAGGCAAGGTCATCAGCTGGGGTCCGGGCGGGTACTCCGACCTGGTCAAGATCGAGACCGACCCGGTCGCGGGCCCCGTGGCCGGCGTGCTGTACGAAGGCGGTGTCGCCGCCCTGTACGAGGTGATCCAGTTCGTCCGCTTCAACGAGGCGTACCTCGACAGCCCGAACGGTTCGCCGCCGGGCCTGCCGCCGCCACCGCAGCCGGGACCGACGACCCCGGACGCGGCACCGCGCTACGACAACACCGCCTACGTGCGCGGCGGAGCGACCCTGACCAAGGGGCGGTTCGGCGACGGGATCGCGCTCGACGGCGTCGACGACCACGTCGAGGTGCCCTACAACCCCGACGTCGACCTTGATGACAACCAGTTCACGATCATGACCTGGTTCCGGTACAGCGAAACCACCGGCAACATCGTGATCTGGTGGTTCCACCAGGTGGGTACGGGAGCCGCGCAGATCTGGCTGCGGGCCGAACCGGCGAGCAACCGCATCCGTGGTGTCGTCGGCACCGGCCAGGGCGACGCGAACATCACCATCGCGGGCGCGTACAACGACGGGCTCTGGCACCACGTCGCCATGCAACGCACGGCGACCCGGGTCACGGTTCTCATCGACGGCGCCACCGTCGCCGACCTGCCCGCTCCCCGCGGCTCGGTGACCACCGGCAAGGAGTTCGGCATCCGCAGCATCTACCTCGGCCGACGGGTCGACGGCCTCAACAACCCGTTCCGCGGCACCCTCGACGAGTTCCGCATCTACGGGCGCGCCCTCACCCCGCAGGAGTTGCGGGATGTCCGGGAACACAACGTTCCCATCGCCGGCCAACTCCGGCTCCGCCTCCCGTTCACGACCATCTGCCCCCAGCAGTAGCCGCAGCGTCGGTGCCCCGCCAGTGGTCGGCAGGCGGGGCACCGCGACCTGCGAGGAGCCGGGCGACTCCACGCCTCGATCCCGCTGCCCCGTCCGTCCGTGGCGCGGAACATGGGACGTCCGTCGGCGTACGGAAGATGGGCGACACCAGCAACCCCGCAGCGGACGCCCTGTGTACATTGCTCCTGAGCGGGGCGCGGTTTCCGGACGTAGGATGTGCGCCGGCCGCGGAGGATCCTGGAGGCACGGGGATGGCAAGACGCAACGGCGAGACCGTGCAGGACCGCATCGTGGCCCTGATCCACGATCGTCAGCTCCAGCCCGGCGCTCCGATGCCGACCGAACCGCAGCTCATGGACCTGCTCGGGGCGAGTCGGAACAGCGTACGCGAGGCGGTTCGGGCGCTGCAGGCGCTGGGCATCGTCGAGATCCGCCACGGGTTCGGCACCTTCGTCGGCCAAGCTTCACTCGATGTGCTCAGCCCGTCGCTGGAGTTCCGGATCCGCTCCGGTCCGCACGGCGTCCGCGCGCTCCATGACCTCGTGGAGGTGCGGGAGATGCTGGAGACCGCGCTCATCGCGCGGGTCGCCGGCTCGACCAGTCCGAGCCGCCTGGCGGCACTCGACGCCCTCGTGACCGCGATGCAGACCGATCTCGAGGCGGACCGGGCCTTCCACGCGCTGCTCTACGAATCCTGCGGCAACGAGCTCGTGCTGCAGCTGATCGACCTGTTCTGGCAGGTCTACCACCAGGTTGAGCCGCTGGTCGGCGGGCCGGACGAGCGCATGGACGTGACGGTGGGCAACCACCGGCGGATTGTCGATGCGCTGCGCGCCCGGGACGCGTCCGCCGCCCGGGAGGCGATGCAACGGCACTTCCGCGATGTCAAGGAGCGCGTCGCCCGTGCCGAGGCGGCCCAGGCCGCGAAGGCGCTCGACAGCGAAGCGGCCTGATCCGGGTCGGTCAGCGCCAACCGTCCTCTGTTCCGCACGGCAGCACCGCCGCGACCGAGGCGGGCGAACGCGGTCAGTGTTGCCCCAGGCGGGCCAGCCGGGCGCGTACGCCGTCGAAGTGGGCGCGCATCGCCGCCGCCGCCGACGCACGATCCCCCGTGACGACGGCTGTGTAGATGTCTCGATGCTTACGAGCCACGTCGGCGGGCGTCTCGTCGGGCGGGCCGAGGTCGTCGCTCAGCTGGTGGTAGACCTCCCAGAACGCGCCGAGCAGCCTGCCCACCAGCGGGTTGCCCAGCGGGCGGTAGAGCACGTCGTGGAAGAGGCGGTCGGTGTCGGGTGAGACCGTGCCCACCCGCGCCTCGGCCTCCATCTGCGCTATGACATCGCGGGCCGGGGCGAGGCCGGGTGCCACGTCCCGGTATTCCTGCTGGTCGATCAGGCGTTGCACCAGGCCGCTCTCCAGGAGTTCGCGAATCTCGATGAGGTGGCCGAGGTGGTTGCGCTCGCCCTGCAGGGTGATGCGGCTGTGGAAGGCCAGTTCGTCGACGAGGCCGTTGAGCGACATGCGCCCGACGAACATCCCGAAGCCGTGGCGGATGTCGACGATGCCGACGGCCTGAAGGACCTTGAGGGCTTCTCTGACCGAGTTGCGGCCGATGCCCAGCTCCTCCATCAGCTCGGACTCGGTCGGCAGCGGATCCCCGGTGGTCAGTCCGCGCTGCAGGATGAGGCCCTTGACCGCCTCCTGCACTTCGACGGCGCGGCTGAGCCGACGCGGCTGACCTGCGGGAATGCGGGGCGCTTTGGGGGGCCGGGCCGAGGCGTCGCTCGCTCCCTGACGATCGGCGTGTAACACCACGGAAATCTCCTGGTCATTTGGTCTTGACCGGCGACGAGCGCGGCCCCTAGCCTCCACTCTAACAGGACATGGGACGTAGGACGTCCAATGTGATGGCTCGAAGAGATCACTCCAAGACGACGCCATAATCCCCCACAGGAGGCACCGTGAGCGCTCCGGTTTCTCGGCCAGTTTTCAGCCGCCGCGACTTTCTGCGCTACAGCGGAACGGTGAGCGCCGCCGCGGCCATCTCCGCCACCCTCTCCGCCTGCAGCGGCCCCGCTTCGACCAGCTCCGCGGGGGCCGGCGGCGACAAAGACCTCGTCACCGCCGTCATCGGATACGGCAACAACCAGAGCTGGGACCCGACCATGACCGCGTCGGCCTTCTCCATGGCCGCCAACAACCACATCTACGAGGGACTGGTCGACACCGACCCGATCACCCGCGAGCCCTACCCGGCCCTGGCCACCGCCCTGCCGGCCGACACCGCGGCGACCACGTGGAAGTTCACGCTGCGGCAGGGGGCCAGGTGGCACGACGGGCAGCCGGTCACGGTCGACGACGTGCTCTTCACCTTCCAGCGCATCCTCGACCCGGCCGCCAAGACGCTCACCTACTCCTTCTTCGGCACCTGGCTCAAGGAGGTACGCAGGGTCGACGACACGAGCGTCGAGCTGGTCTTCAACTTCCCGTTCCCCGACGCGTTGCAACGCCTGACGATCGCCAAGATCATGCCGAAGCACGTCTTCGGCGCACCCGGCGGCTGGGACGCGGCCAAGGGCGGCAAGGCGGTCGGCTCCGGCCCCTACAAGATGGTCGCGCACAACCCGAAGTCCAACACCGTGCTCGAAGCCTTCGCCGACTACAACGGCCCCCGCAAACCCGTCATCAAGAAGATGAACTGGCTGTCCATTGTAGAGTCGCCGGCTCGGGTCGCGAAGATCTCCGGCGCCAGCGCCGAGGCGCAGATCGCCGACAACATCCCCTACGCCAACATCGACCAACTGCGCAGCGGCGGGCTGAGCGTCGAGGGCGGCAAGGGCATGAACCACATGTTCCTCATGTTCAACACCGCCCAGAAGCCCTTCGATGACGTACGCGTGCGTCAGGCGCTGCTCTACGCCATCGACACCAGGAAGATGATCGACGTGGCGCTCAAGGGACACGGCACGCCGGCCACGAGCTTCCTCAACGAGCAGAACCCGTCGTACGCCAGGGCGAAGACCGTCTACCACCACGACCCCGCGAAGGCGAAGGCACTGCTGGCGGCCGCTGGCGTGACGAACCTGTCCGTCACGCTGATGGCGGTCAACGTCAGCTGGATCGCCGACTGCCTGCCCACCATCGCCAACTCCTGGCAAGCGGTCGGCATCAAGACCACGCTCGAACCGCAGGACACCGCCGCGCTCTTCACCAAGATGGACCAGTCGCAGTCCTACCAGGTGGTCGCGGCGGCGTCGAACCCGAACCAGTTCGGCCTGGACGCCGACCTGATCCTCCGCTACAACTACACCTCCGGCGGCACCTGGATGAAGTACACCAAGTGGGACACCAGCCCGGAGGCCAAGAACCTGTTCACGCTGATGGACAGGGCCGCCCAGGAGCCCGACCCGACGAGGAAGCTGCAGCTGCTGCACCAGTACCTCGACGTCATCGCGGAGCAGGCAGTGCTCTACCCCGTCCTGCACACGGAGCTGATGACCGCCTGGGATCCGAAGAAGCTCACCGGAGTCCGGCCGCAGGCATACCCGGGCATCAACCTGCTGCAGGCCCAGCGCGTCTGATCTCCCGTGCGGCGCCGGGCGCGCCCGGCGC
>NZ_JBPQTP010000004.1:0-150448 GCF_051386395.1 Micromonospora sp. URMC 106 | reverse complement strand
CCTGGTGGGGGGTGGGGCCGCGCCGGCCGCCCCGGCCGTCGCGGCACCACCCCGCCGCCGACCCCTGTCCCGAACACCCATCCGAACCAGAGAGATCGAGGATCACCCGTGACCGTGACGGAACACGTCCGCCCCACCGCGGCGCCGGAGACCGCCCAGGTCCTCTCCGCCGAACAGCGGTACGCCGACGAGCTGGCCTTCCTGGCCGCGTACGACGACGGGGCCCGGCCACCGGGCTGGGCGCTGACCCCGCGCGCCGTGGTCACCTTCATCCAGGGCAGCGACGGCGAGGCGCTCAAGCTGCCCGCCGACCGGCGCACCGGTCCGGGCGGCGCCGAGCTGCCGGCCAGCATGACCATCGCGCCGAAGTTCATCGGTGAGCGGAGCCTGGTCGAGCGGTGCGTGGTCACCCTGGCCGGTGAGCGGGGCCTGCTGCTGGTCGGCGAGCCCGGCACCGCCAAGTCCATGCTGTCCGAGCTGCTGGCCGCCGCGGTCTGCGGCACCAGCGCGTTGACCGTGCAGGGCACCGCCGGCACCACCGAGGACGCCTTCCGGTACGGCTGGAACTACGCCCTGCTGCTCGCCCAGGGCCCGACCCCGCAGGCGCTGGTCGACTCGCCGGTGCTGACCGCGATGCGCACCGGCCGGGTGGTCCGGATCGAGGAGGTCACCCGCTGCCTGCCCGAGGTGCAGGACGCGCTGGTGTCCATCCTGTCCGACCGGCGGATGAACGTGCCCGAGCTGGCCGGCACCGAGGACGGCCTGATCCGCGCGATGCCCGGGTTCACCGTGATCGCCACCGCCAACCTGCGGGACCGGGGCGTGTCGGAGATGTCCTCGGCCCTCAAGCGCCGGTTCAACTTCGAGACCATCCACCCCATCTCGGACGCGGACACCGAGACCGACCTGGTGCGCCGACAGGCCACCGCGGCCGTGCAGCGCGCCGGCGCGGCGTACACGGTGGACGACGCGGTGCTGGACGCCCTGGTCACCGTGTTCCGCGACCTGCGGTCCGGCCGGTCGGGCGAGGGCTGGGACGTGGAACGGCCCGGCACGGTGATGTCCACCGCGGAGGCGGTGCAGGTGGCGGTGTCGCTCGGCCTGGCCGCCGCGTACCTGCCCGGCGGGGACGCGCTCGACCTGGTGCCCGGGCACCTGCTCGGCGTGGTCCGCAAGGACGACCAGAACGACCACGCCCGGCTGCTCGGCTACTGGGACGGGCCGGTCCGCCGCCGCGCCGAGGACGGCTCGGCGATGTGGCGGCGGCTCTGGGACCTGCGGGAGAGCCTGCGGTGACGATCCTGTCCAGCACGCCGCCCGGCGCGGCCCCGCCGACCGCCGGCCCGGTGTCGGCCGCCCCGTCGACGGCCGATCCGACGACGGCCGACCCGCGAGCCGTGGTCGACGCGCTCGCCGGTTCGGTCCGGCCGTACCTGATCGGGGTGCGGCATCACAGCCCGGCGCTGGCGGCGGTGGTCCCGGCACTGCTGGACGCCGCCGGGGCCGAGGTGGTCTGTGTCGAGCTGCCGGCCGACTTCCAGGGCTGGCTGCCATACCTGTCCGACCCGGCCGCCCGCGCCCCGCTGGCGCTGGTCGGCAGCCACGGCGCCGACGGGCCGATGGGCTTCTACCCGTTCGCCGACTTCTCGCCGGAACTGGCCGCGATCCGCTGGGCCCGGCAGCGCGGCGTCGAGGTGGTCTGCTGCGACCTGCCGCTGGCCGACCCCGGCTGGACCGCCGACAGCACCGACCCGGCCGCCGGTGGCGATTCCGAGCCGGCCGCCGGCGGCGATCCCGGCCCGGCCGCCGGTGAGCCGGTGCCCGGCCTGCGCCGGTCCTTCGCCGCCGCGCTCAGCGCCAGCGGCACCGGCCGGGACGGCGACGACCTGTGGGACCGGGTGGTCGAGGTGCGTGCCCCGGGCTGCTCGCCCGAGGCGGTCCGCCGGGCCGCCCTCGGCGTCGGCTGGGCGATGCGCACCGACAGCGCCAACGGCGACGGCGTACCGGCCCGGGACCTGGCGCGCGAGCGGCACATGCGCCGGGTGCTGGCCGAGGCCGGCGTCGACGGCCGGCGGGTCGCCGCCGTCATCGGGGCCTTCCACGCCCCGGCCCTGCTCGCCGCCCCGTCGGCCGACACCGCCGCCGACCCGGCCCGGGCGGCCGGCACGGCCGGCGGTGCCGCGTCCACCCGGCCCGTCACCGCCCCCACCGGGCCGGTCCGCTCCGTGACGACCCCGCCGGGGCCGGCCACCACCGACGGCGGCGGCACGGTCACCTCGCTGGTGCCGTACGCGTTCGACCTGCTCGACTCCCGGTCCGGCTACCCGGCCGGGATCCGCGACCCGCGCTGGCAGCAGTCCGTCTTCACCGCCGCCGGCGACCCGGAACGGATCCGGGCCGCCGCCGCCCGGGCGGTCACCGACCTGTGCCGGGAACTCCGCGCGGCCGGTCACACCGCCGGCACCGGCGAGGCCGCCGAGACCGTGCGGCTGGCCGACGACCTGGCCCGGCTGCGGGATCTGCCCGCCCCGGGCCGCGGCGAGGTGCTGGAGGCGGTCACCACCGTGCTCGGCCAGGGTGAACTGCTCGGCCGCGGCCGAGCGCTGGCCAAGGCCCTGGAAGTTGTGCTGGTCGGCGCGGAACGGGGCCGCGTCGCTCCCGGTACGCCGCGGTCAGGGCTCGGCCCCGCGGTCGAGGCGGAACTGACTGCGCTGCGGCTGCCCAACCCGGACAGCCCGAAGCCCCGTGAGGTCCGGCTGGACCCGCTGCGCACCGAGCTGGACGGGCGGCGGGAGATCCTGCTGCAGCGCCTCCAGGTCTGCGGCGTCGGCTACGGCGAGCCGATCGCGGTGTCCGGCACCGGCGACGGCGCCGCCCTGACCACCCGCTGGCAACTGGCCTGGACGCCGTCCGTGGCGGCCCGGCTGGACCTCGTCGGCGTACGCGGGGTGACCGCGGCGCTGGCCGCGGCCGGCACCCTGCGGGAGCGGTTCCGCCGGGAGGCCGCCGACGGCGGCCCCACCCCCGCGCAGCTGCTCGTCGGGCTCCGCGACGCCGCCCGCTGCGACCTGCCCGAGCTGGTCACCGACCGGCTCGAACTGGCCGCCGCGGTGCTGCCGGGCACCGGCACGCTGCCCGAGCTGCTGGCCGCACTGGACCTGCTGGAGGCGCTGCGCCGCGAACACCTGCCCGGCACCACCGCCGACGGCCGGGCCCGGGCGGCCGAGCTGGCCGTGGTGCTGCTGGACGCGGCGGTCCGCGGGCTGCCCGGCCTGGCCGGCAGCGACGCCACGGCCGACGCCGCCGCGCTGGTCGACCTCGCGGTCCGCGCCGGCGAGGACCGGATCGGCCTGCGCCTGGACGAGGCCCTCGACCACCTGGCCCGGAACGGTTCGTCGCTGATCCAGGGCGCCGCCCTGGCCGCCCGGGTGCTGCTCGACCTGACCGATCTGGAGACCCTGGGCGGCCGGGTGGCCGGCTGGATCGACGCGGCGACCGGACCGGACACCCGGCGGCACCTGCACCGGTTGCTCGGTGGTCTGCTCACCGCGGCGCACCCGCTGCTGCAGTCCGCCCCGGCCGCGCTCGACCCGCTGCTGGAGCGGATCGAGCGGCTCACCGACGCCGACTTCCTGGACCGGCTGCCGGCGCTGCGTGGCGGGTTCGACGTGCTCACCCCGGCGGCCCGGGATCGGCTGCTGCACACCGTCGCCGAACGGCTGGGCGACCGGCTCGATCTGGCCTTGTCCGCCCCGCCCGAGCTGCTGGCCCGGTGGGCCGCCGCCGACGCGGCCGGCCGGGCCGCCCTGCTCGCCCGCCACATCCCGGTCCCGGACACGCCGACCGGCTCCGCCGACGCCCCGGCCGGCGTCGCGCCCGAGCCGGACGCGCCGAGCGGCGGGCTCACCCCCACGGACCGGTGGCGGCTGCTGCTCGGCCGCCAACCCGACCGGTTGCCTTCCGACGCCCGCCGCTACGCCCGCGCCCTCGACGAGCTGTACGGGGCGGGTCAGGGCGAGGGCGCCACCGACCTCGGCCAAGCGGCCGGCGGCGGCCAGGAGGCTTCCTTCCCGACCGCGCGCGAGTGGGCCGACGAACTCGAGGCGTTGTTCGGCACGGCGGTACGCGAGGAGGTCATCGCCCGGGCGGCCGAGAGCGGCCGTGCCGACGTGCTCACCGAGCTCGACCCGGCCGCCGTGCGCCCCTCGATGGAGCTGCTGACCTCGGTGCTGTCGCTGGCCGGTGGCCTGCCCGAGGGGCACCTGGCCAAGCTGCGGCCGCTGGTGCGGCGGCTGGTCGAGGAGCTGACCAAGCAGTTGGCCACCCAGGTGCGTCCGGCGCTGACCGGGCTGACCAACCCGCGTCCGTCCCGCCGACCCGGCGGCCGGATCAACCTCGCCCGTACGCTGCGAGCCAACCTGGCGCACACCCAGCGGCTCGGCGACGGCCGGACGGTGGTGGTGCCGGAACGCCCGGTCTTCAACACCCGGACCCGCCGGGAGGCCGACTGGCGGCTGGTGCTGGTGGTCGACGTGTCCGGCTCGATGGAGGCGTCGGTGGTGTGGTCGGCGTTGACCGCCGCCGTACTGGCCGGGGTGCCCACCCTGTCCACCCACTTCCTCGCCTTCTCCACCGAGGTGGTCGACCTGACCGACCGGGTCGACGACCCGCTGTCGCTGCTGCTGGAGGTGCGTGTCGGCGGCGGTACGCACATCGCCGCCGGGCTGGCCCACGCCCGTTCGCTGGTGACCGTGCCGAGCCGCACCATCGTCGCGGTGGTCAGCGACTTCGAGGAGGGCTACCCGCTGGCCGGGCTGCTCGGCGAGGTCCGCACGCTGGCCGGTTCCGGCGTGCACCTGCTCGGCTGCGCCGCGCTGAACGACAGGGGAGTGCCCTGCTACTCGGTGCCGGTCGCCGAGCAGCTCGTCGCGGCCGGGATGCCGGTCGCCGCTCTCAGCCCGCTCGAACTCGCCCGCTGGGTGGGCGACCGCGTACGCGGAGGATCACGTTGACGGAGCGCACACTCACCGCCGCGGACACCGACCGGTTGCCGCCGGTGCTGCCGGGGGTCGCCGCCGCGGCGGTGGCGGCCCTGCCACCCCGGCTGCACAAGCGGCTGGACGCCACCGTCGAACGGCTGGCCGGGGTACCGGTCGGCCGGGTCGACGGCGGCGTCTCGGTCGACTGCGGCCCCGAGGCCCTGGTCACCCTGACGCCCGGGCCGACCGGCGCGGTCACCGACCCGCACCAGGCGCGGTGCAGCTGCCTGCTGGCGCCCCGCTGCCTGCACCGGACCGCGGTCCTGGTCGCCTGCCCGGTCGCCGACCCGGCCACCCACCCCGATCCGGCGTCCACCGCCGCCGCGCCGTCGACTTCGGACCACGCCGGCGCGGCCACCGGGGGGACCGGACGATCGGCTGGTGCGGCCGCCGGTCGTACCGGCCGGAGCACGGCACCGACGAAGGCGCAACGGGCGGCCGCCGGCGCGCTGTGGCGGGCGGCCGCCGCGGTGCTCGCGGCCGGCGTGCCGGCCGCCGGCGCGGTCCCCCAGGCCGAACTTCTGCGGGCCGCCCACAGCGCCCGGCTGGCCGGCCTGCCCCGGGCCGAGAGCGCCGCGCTGCGCACGGTACGTGGCCTGCGCGCGCACCGGGGACGGCAGAACGGCCACCGGCTCGCCGAGCTGGTCGAGGTGCTGCACGACCTGCTGTACGTGGCGGGCCGGCTGGCCGCCGGCGACCCCGACCCGGCGCTGGTCGGCGTGCTCCGGCGGGCCTACCAGCCGGACGGCACGCTGGAGGTGTACGGCGTCTGCCGGGAACCGGTGATCAGCGCGACCGGGTACGCCGGAGTGGTCACCCACCTGATCGCCGCCGACGGGCGCCAACTCTCCTTCGGCGACGTGAAACCGGGCGGC
The DNA here is from genome assembly GCF_051386395.1 of Micromonospora sp. URMC 106. NCBI lineage: Bacteria > Bacillati > Actinomycetota > Actinomycetes > Micromonosporales > Micromonosporaceae > Micromonospora > Micromonospora sp. URMC 106. Next base: position 144,534 of record NZ_JBPQTP010000004.1, on the reverse strand, counting down.
CCGGACCGGGCACGGGACTGCGCCCGGGCGGTCACCGAGATGGGCGCGGTGGCGGTCGACCACGCGGTGCTGTCCCGCGGCGGCCTGCGGATCACCGGCACCACCGTCTCCCCGGACGGCCGGCTCGGCGCCGGCAAGGGCGTCCGGGCCACCCCACTCACCAGGACCGACTGGTCCACCGGACCGCTGGCGGAACTGTTCACCCGCCCGCTCGCCGAGGTGGTGACCGCCCAACTCGCCACCGACGACCCGGAGGACCCGGCCCGCGCCGGGACCGCGCTGGTCGGCTGTGACCTGATGGTGGTGGGTGCCGCCGGTGACCAGGTGCTGGCCCGCGAACTGGCCCCCGGCACCGACGCCGCGCCGGACCGCGCGCCGGTGCCGGACGGACCGGTGATCCGGCTGGCGCCGGTCAACTCCCACCCGCTGCTGGCCCACGTGGCCAACCTGCGGCGGCTCGCCTCCCGGCCCGGCCTGCGGATCCGGGTGGTCGGCCGGCTGGACCCGGACCGGGCCAGCACGCTGCACCCGCTCGCGGTCGGCCCGGTGCCCGGTGCCGCCACGACGCTGCGGCTGCCGGCGGACTGGCACGCCCGGGCGGACCTCGGCTACGACGAGATCCAGGGCGGCCACCTGCCGCCGCGCGACCCGGCCGCGATGACCGAGCCGGTCCTCGCCGTCGGCGCCGACGCGGTTGCGGAGTCCCCGCTGTGGCGGGTCCGCCGGCTGGTGGAGCTGGCCGTCTCCGGCGGCCGCCGCGCCGTCGCCGAAGCGGCCCGTGGCGAGGGCGTCGGGCTGGCCGGCCCGCTGCGTCGCGCCGGCTTCACCACCGCCGCCGCGGTGGCCGCCGCGCTCGCCGACGAGTCCGACCGGCGCGGCCGGGACACGTTCGGCCGGCTCACCGATCCCGACCCGGACCGGTACGCCTGGGCCTGGCTCGCCGTGACCGCCCACCTCGCGGCCGCCGAGCGGGAGCTCGTCCGGTCCTCCTGGACCGCCCCGCCCGTCGGCTGACCTGCCGGAATCCGTAAACGTCGAGTTTCACGGCGGCCGGTGGGGCACGCGATCGCAGGCCGCGACGCGGGCCGCCGGGGCCCGGCGCCCGCCCGAACCCGGGCGGGCGCCGGCCCTCGGGCGGCGCTGCCTGCGCTGGTCGGCTGGCGGCCCGGGCGGTTCGCTGCTTCGGCGCGGACGGCGCTCGAACGGGCGTACGGACGGCGCCGGCTCAGCCGCCGGCGCGTACGCTCTCCCGCGCCGTGCGGGCGAGCTTCTCGTCGTGCGGCCGGTCCAGTTCGCGGGCGATCTCGATGATCCGGTCGAGCAGCGCCAGCGCCTCGTCGTGGCGACCCGCCGCGCGGCACGTCTCGGCGTAGGTGTGCAGGACGTCGATCTCCAACTGCACCTCGGCCAGCGGCTCCAGCAGCTCGAAGGCCCGCCGGTGGTGTTCGAGCGCCTCCTCGGGTGAGCCCATGACCCGCAGCGCGACACCGAGGTAGTTGTGGCACCAGGCCTGATTGTGTTGCAGGTTGTTCTGCTCGGAGAGCCGCAACGCGTGACGCAGCGCCCGCAGCGACTCCGCCGGGTCGTCCGCTGCCAACGCGACACCGAGGGTGACGAGCCCGGTGATCTGTGCGGGCCCGTCCGCCAGGGCGACGGATGCCCGGGCGAGTTCGACGGCTTCGTGGTGCCGCCCGAGGTGAAGGGTCACCCATCCGTCGAAGGCCAGCGCCTGGGACTGCCCGGCGGGGCGCCCGATCGTCTCGAACAGCTCGCGTGCCCGCCGGAACTGCGCCTGCGCCGCTTCGAGGTCGCCGAGATCCCGGCGTACGAGGCCGATGCGCAGCGCCAGCGCGGCTGCGGTGTCGTCGTCCGGCCCCGCCTGCTCCGCCGACTCGTAGGCGGAGAGCGCCCTGGTCAGTCGTCCGGCGGCGGCACAGGCGTAGCCGAGATCCGCGAGCAGCGCGGCCCGCTGCTGGTCGCGGCCGAGACGTGCCGCGGCGGCCGCGGCCGCTTCGAGCATGCGTGCCTGGTCGTCGGTTCCGCGGTGCCGGAAGAACCAGACCCGCATGGCCTGCGGCAGCTCGGCCACCACCTCGTCCATGCCGAGCCGCACGGCGGCGTCGAAGCAGGCCACCAGGTTGACGTACTCGAGGTCGAACCAGGCCATGGCCCTCGCCGGGTCTCCCGGTGCGGGTTCCCTGCGGTGCGGCGAGGGCAGCGTCTGCTCGTGGGCGACCGCCCGGGCCAGGTAGTGCCCCAGGACCCGACGCAGGGCGGCGTCGGCCTGCGGCTCCTCGTCGGCGGCGATGTCCGCCGCGTACTGCCGGATCAGGTCGTGCATCCGGTACCGCCCGGGCGAGGGCTCCTGGACCAGGTGGGCGTCGACCAGTTCCTCCAGCGCGGCGCCGGTCCGGTCGGCCGGCAGGTCGGTGAGCGCGCCCACCACCGCCGCGTCGAAGTCGGCGCCCGGCAGGACGCCCAGCAGCCGGAACACGCGGCGCTGGACCCCGTCGAGCTGCCGCAGCGACATGCCGAACGCGGAGTCGAAGCGGTTGGCGGTGTCGCGCAGCCGCTCGGCCAGTACCGCCACCGTCCAGCCGGGGCGGTGGCGAAGCCGCGCCCCCGCCATGCGTAGCGCCAGCGGGAGCCCGCCGCACTGCCGCAGCACCTGGCTGATCGCCTCCTCCTCGGCGAGCGTGAGCCCGGCCGCCCGGCCGAACAGGCGTGCCGCGTCGCCGTCGGTCAGCGGCTCCAGCGACACCGGCGGCACCCCGTCCAGGCTCACCAGCCGGTGGCGGCTGGTGACCAGGACCGCCGACCTCCCCGCGCCGGGGAGCAGCGGGCGCACCTGCTCCGCGTCGACGGCGTTGTCGAGTACGACGAGAACCCGCCGGCGAGAGAGCTCCGAGCGCCAGAGCGCCGCGCGTTCGGCGGTGCCGGCCGGCGGGTGCGTCACGCCCAACGCGCCCAGCAGCCGGCCCAGCGCGGCCGGCGGCTCCAGCGGATCCTGACCCGGGGTGAAGCCGTGCAGGTCGAGGTAGAGCCCGCCGTCCGGGTAGGCAGGGGCGAGCCGATGGGCCACGTGCACGGCCAGGCTGGTCTTGCCCACGCCCGCCATGCCGTCGATCGCGACCGCGCCGGTGGTGTGCAGCAGCTCTTCGACCAGCGCGGACTCCGCTTCCCGGCCGGTGAAGTCGAACAGGTCGGCCGGCAGGTCGTTGCGGCGCGGGGCGGGCGCGGCGCCGGCCCTGGCCGCCTCGGCCCACACCGGGCGCAGCGACCGGGGGTCGCGGCCCACCACCCGGCACAGCGCCACGACGGCCTCCCACGGCGGCACGAGCTGACCGGTCAGGTACCGCGACAGCGACGAGCTGCTCAGATCGGCCTGGCGCGCGAGGGCGCGCAGGCTGAGCCCGCTCAGCTCCTTGATCCGGGCGAGCTGGGTCACCAGTCGCTCGTGGGGGCTGGACACGCGCAACACCGTACCGTCCCGGCCCACCGAGACGGATCGCCGGTGCGTTTGCGCTGCTGGACGGCGTTCTACGTGTCCCACGGTGTCCCACGGACCGCGCGGGCCCCGGCACGCCGATGGTCGGATGACTCCTGTCAGAAACACCCACGACGAAGGAGCGGCGATGTCGACCGAGCGCATGCCGAACCCGGCGGTTCTGGTCCCCGAGGCGATGGCGGCCCTGATGGCGGTCACCAGGGCGATCGCGGGTGCCGGGGTGGACGGCAGGCTGCTGGCGCTGAGCCATCTGCGGGCCAGCCAGATCAACGGCTGCGGCCCGTGCGTGGCCGGGGGCGTCCACCAGGCCCGCCAGCACGGCGTGAGCGCAGACCAGCTGCACGCCGTGGCCGCGTGGCGGGAGACGCCCTGGTTCAGCGACGAGGAGCGCGCCGCGCTGGCCCTGACCGAGGCCGTGACGCGGCTCGCCGACCAGCCGGACCCGGTGCCGGACCAGGTGTGGGACGTGGCCGCCAAGCACTTCGACCAGAAGGAGTTGGCCGCGCTGCTGCTCAACATCGCGATCACCAACGCCTTCAACCGGCTCAACGCGCCGACCCGTCAGCAGGCGGGCAGGTGGTGATCCAGAAATTGATCACGGCCGAAGAGGCCGATCGACGCTGACGCGACCGGTGGAAGTCGGCCCGGGACCGGGCCCCACCGACCAGCACCGCCCGAAAGCCACACGTCACGGAGAGGACGTCGCCATGTCGACCACCACGAAGAGCACGAAGACCGCCAGCGAGAACGGCGCGAAGTACGAGGGTTTCACCGACGAGGAGCGCAGCGCGATGAAGGAGCGCGCCAAGGAGCTGAAGAGGGGCGCTCGGCGCGGCGCCAAGGCCGACACGGAGAGCGAGGTGCTCGCGAAGATCGCCGAGATGGCGGAGTCCGACCGCGTGATCGCCGAGCGCCTGCACGCCGTCGTCAAGGCCAACGCGCCGATCCTCACCGCCAAGCTCTGGTACGGGATGCCCGCGTACGCCCGCAACGGCAAGGTGGTCTGCTTCTTCCAGAGTGCGGCGAAGTTCAAGACGCGGTACGCGGTGCTCGGCTTCAGTGACGAGGCGAACCTCGACGACGGCGTCATGTGGCCGACCTATTTCGCGTTGACCGAGCTGACCGCCGAGCAGGAGGCCAGGATCGGCGCGCTCGTGAGGCAGGCGGTGAGCTGAGGGCCGGGCCCTCCTCGGCGGGATGTCGGACGTGCCTCGTCCGGCATCCCGCCGCACAGATCAACAATTCATCGATAGGTTTACATGTATTGGTTGGCTCGTGTATGAAGGCTGCAAGCACGACTGGGTGCTGGTTCCTCGGGAGGAGCGACGATGAAACATGCCCTGCGCCGCCTACGAACGGCGGCGGTCGCACTCGGCGCCTGCACACTCGGGCTGAGTCTGCTGTCGGTACCCGCCGCCGAGGCGTCCGCGGCCCAACCTCTCGCACCGCACTCCGAACGGGCACCCGAGTCGGATCAGTTCTCGGCCGAGGGCGTCACCACGGTCGGCGAACTCCGCACCGTCGACGGATCGCTGTCCTACGCCCGGGACGGCCGTACGCAGATCATCCGGCACCCCGGCGCGTCGTACGTCAAGGTGCACTTCAGCGCGCTGCGACTGGCTGACGGCGACTACGTGACCGTGTCGAGCCCCGACGGCCGGGAGAGTTACCGGTACGACCGCTACCTGAACCGGGCGACCGGCTCGGACTACACCACCGACGGGCAGCCGGGCTTCTGGGCGATGTCGGTGGAGGGCGACACGGCGGTGGTGACGCTGCACAGCAGCCGCCCCGCCCGTGGCAGCGCCGCCACCATCGACCGGTTCTGGCGCGGCTACGACCGCACGGAGATCACGCAGTACAACCTCTCCACGCAGTCCGTCTGCAGCACCGACGCCCGCCGCGACGTGGTCTGCTACCAGAACAGTCACCCCACCGAGTACGCCCGCGGCAGGGCGGTGGCGCGGCTGCTGATCAGCGGTGGCGGGATGTGCACCACCTGGCGGGTCGGCAACACCAACCGCATGCTGACCAACAAGCACTGCTTCTCGACGCAGTCCGCCGTCAGCGGCAGCGAGATGCAGTTCAACTACCAGTGCGCCACCTGTGGCGGCGCGAACCCCGGTGCCGGCACCAAGGTGAGCGGGGCCACGCTCTACAAGGTGAGCAGCGGTGGGTCCGGCGAACTGGACTACGCCCTGTACTCGGTGAACAACTTCACCAGCATCCAGAGCTTCGGCACGCTCTACCTGGCGACGACCGCCACCAGCACCGGCACGCGGATGTACATCCCGGGGCACGGTGACGGCAGCCCGAAGCGACTGTCGATCTACGAGGACACGCAGAACGGTGCGACGTGCGCCGTGCGGAACGCGAACTACAACACCTGGAACATCAGCTACAGCTGTGACACCTCCGGCGGTAACTCCGGCTCGCCGGTGCTGAACGCCAGCCACCGGGTGATCGCCCTGCACCACCTCGGCGGTTGCCCGTCGAACCAGGGCGCGAAGGCGCACCTGATCTACAACGAGATCGCCAGCCTGATCGACAACGGCTGACGGCAGCGGCGACGACGGCCGTCGAGGCGCAGGCTCCGGGCCGGCGCCTTCAACCGCACCACCGGCATCGTGACCCCGCACCGGCCTCAGGCCGGCAGGACGTGCGCGAGGCGGGCGAGCGCCGACTTGATCTCAGGGACGGTTCGTCCCCGGTCGTGGCGCTGGTACCGGTACACCTCCGGGGCGAGCGGCGCGAGAAGGGCGTCGGCGAGGGCGTCGTCCTGCCAGCCGACCTCCCGGATCAGGGACAGGACGAACGTCCGCCAGAAGCCGTAGGCCCCGGCCGCGAAGCGGGTGGCGCCCTGTTCGGCGCCGAGCGCCAACGGCAGGTGCTGCTCGAGCAGGTCGATCATGGAGTCGTAGAACGCCGTGAGGCGCCGGCGAGGCGGGGCGCCCGGCCCGAGCGGCGGCGGGCCGGAGAGCATCTGCTGCTGCAGCCGCTGTTCGTGTACGTCGAGGAGGGCGACGGCGACCGACGTGACGTCCGGGTAGCGACGGTAGAGCGTCGCGCGGCCGACGCCGGCGGCGGTGGCCAGGTCCGTCATGGAGATCAACGGTCCACGCTCGGCGAACAGGCGTTCGGCGGCCGCGAGGATGCGCCGCCGGTTGGCTGCGGCGTCGGCCCGCTCCCCGGGGCCCGACGCCAGGAGGTCGTCCGCCACCCCGACAGCTTAACCGGACATCTCGTCCGTTTGCGCGCCACCCCGCTGCCGTCGGCGCGCGGCTAAATGGACGCCATGTCCACTTGCGTGTTAGCGTCGCGGCGTAACCGGACAGCGCGTCCGTTTCCTCCGACGATTAGGGGCCAGAGCCATGACCCACCTGTTGCACCTGGACGCCAGCGCCCGCCGGGCATCACACTCCCGCACCCTGGGCAGGGCGTTCGCCGAGAAGTGGCGGGCCATCCTGCCTGACGGCAGGTACACCTACCGGGATCTCGCCGCCGCCCCGGTTCCGGTCATCGGCGAGGCGTGGACCGAGATCTGCGACTACGCGCTGGAGCACACCATCACCGACCCCGGCCGCCTCGCCGAAGGCGTGCGCACCCAGGCCCAGCGGGAGGCGTGGGCGGTGGTGGAGCCGCTGCTCACCGAGCTGCTCTCCGCCGACGTGCTGTTGATCGGGGCTCCCATGTACAACTTCTCGATCCCGGCCAGCCTCAAGCTGTGGATCGACCAGGTGACGTTCCCGCGCGCCGTACTGGAGGCCAGGGTCGTCGTCGTCGGCGCGCGAGGTGGCTCCTACGCCCCCGGCGCCCCCCGTGAGCCCTTCGACCACCAGGAGCGCTACCTGCGGGACTTCTTCCGCGGCCACTTCCAGGTGGACGACGTCACCTTCATCAACGCCGAGTTCGTCAACTCCACGGTGGACCCGACCCTGGACGGGTGGCGCGATTCCTACCGCAGTTCGTACGCCGACGCCCGGCAGGCGGCGGTCGAGCTGGCCAGGGCCGTCGCCACCGAGACCCTCGCGGCCTCGGGCGGGCGGGCATGAGCTGGCTCGTCCTGGCGCTCGCCGGCCTGGTCGAGATCGTCTGGTCGCAGACCATCAAACCGACGCAGAACTTCACCAGACCGGTGCCGACCCTGCTCTGCGTGACGCTGGGAGCCGCGGCCGTCTACCTGCTGTCCCGGGCGATGCAGGACCTGCCGGTCGGTACGGCATACGCCGTCTTCACCGGCATCGGCGCGATCGGCGCGATCTCGCTGGGCATCGTCGTGCACAAGGATCCGGTGAGCATCGGCCGCTTCGCCGCGCTGGCGCTGATCATCGGCGGCATCGTGCTCGCCCGGGTCACCAATCCCGACTGAGCGCCCCGGATCCCCGTTGCCGGTCCGGGGCGCGCCGACCCCGGGCGTGTCCTCCGCCGGCGCTGCCGGGGCACCGCCCTGGTTCCCGCGCCCCGGGGGCCGGGCCGGATGCCGACTGTTCCATGCCCCCACCTCCCGTCCACCACGATCATATTGTCATTCAACGAAACAACGATATGATCGGGGGTGTGCGTACCTCTCCGGAACCGGTGGTCATCATCGGCGGCGGCCAGTCCGGCCTCGCCGCCGCGCACGCCGCCCTCGCGGCGCGTCTTCGCCCGATCGTCCTGCACGGCGGGGCGGAGCCGGTCGGCTCCTGGCCGGCCTACTACGACAGCCTCACCCTCTTCTCCCCGGCGCGCTACAGCGCGTTGCCCGGCATGGCGTTCGACGGGGGAGACCCGGACCGCTATCCGACCCGGGACGAGGCCGTCGACTACCTGCGGCGCTACGCCGGCAGCGTCGACGCCGAGATCCGCACCCGCGTCCGCGTCACGGCCGTGCGCCCGCGTCCGGGGGGCGGCTACCTCGTCCGCACCGACACCGGCGAGGAACTCGCGGCGGCGGGCGTCGTCGCCGCCAGCGGCTCCTTCGGGAATCCCTACCTGCCCGCGCTGCCGGGCCGACCCGACTATGCCGGGGAGGTGCGACACGTGGCGGACTACCGCCGACCCGACCCTTACGCCGGAAAGCGGGTCGTCGTCGTCGGTGCCGGGAACTCCGCGATCCAGGTCGCCCACGAGCTGGCCCCGCGTGCCACCGTCACCCTGGCCACCCGAGCGCCCGTCCGGTTCCTTCCGCAGCGCATCCGCGGCCGGGATCTGCACTACTGGCTCGACGTCACCGGCGCGGACCGCATGCCGCGGTGGTTGCTCACCCGCCTCATCCAGCACGCCGCCGTGCTCGACACCGGCGTCTACCGCGACGCCCTCGCCTCCGGGCTCCTCACCCGGCGGGAGATGTTCACCGCGTTCACCCCCGACGGCGTCACCTGGTCCGACGGCGCGACCGAACCCGTCGACGCGGTGATCTTCGCTACCGGCTACCGACCCGACGTCGGATACCTCGCCCCCGTCGGGGCGCTGCGCCGCGGCGTGCCCGCGCACGCTGGCGGCCTTTCCACCACCCATCCCGGGCTCGCCTACCTGGGGATCGAGTTCCAGCGATCGTTCTCGTCCAACACCCTGCGGGGTGTCGGCCGCGACGCCACCCACGTCGTCGCGGCCCTGGCCGAGTACGTGTCCAGCGGAGGCCGGCGCTGGCGGAGGGGAAGCCGCCAGCCGACGACCGCCGGCGCCAGCGTCCAGCGATCCTGAGGCGCGAGGCCGCCGCCAGGGCTCCGGTCCGGGCGCCCGGGCTCGAAGCGCTCACCCGTCGGCACTGCGGGGGCGGGTGGCCGGGGTCATCCGTCGTCGGATCGACGAGGGCGCGCACCCGGCTTGCTTTGACAGGGGTCTAGGTTGACATTCTTCTAATCAACGTGACAGTCTCTGCTTAGACGGACGTCAAGGCAGTGTCCGTGACGGAAGGAGAACGTCATGTTCGGACGTATTCGCCGAGCGAGGGCAGCGACGGCGGCGGTGCGGTTCTGCGACTCCTGCGCCGAGGTCACCACCGCCGAGCAGCGTGCGCAGCGCCGCTACGACGACGTACGCACCGCGGCCCACGCCGGGACCCTCCGGTAGTACCGAGGTCCGATCGCCGCCACGTGCTGGCCGGCTCGCACGCCGCCGTCCCACGTCGCCCGGGTCCGGGCAGGGCTGCCTGTCCAGCCATCGGTTCGAATAGTGTCAAGAGAAGGAGCCTTCTGATGAGCGTTGTCGACGAGCTGCCGGTCGTGGTCATCGGCGCCGGTCCGGTGGGGCTGGCCGCCGCGGCGCACCTGCACGAGCGCGGTATCTCCTTCACCGTCCTCGAGGCGGGGGAGACCGCGGGCGCGGCGGTGCGGCAGTGGGGGCACGTGCGGGTGTTCTCCCCGTGGCGGTACAACATCGACCCGGCCGCCCGTCGGCTGCTCGACGAGGCCGGCTGGGTCGCCCCCGCGGCGGACGCCCTGCCCACCGGCGCGGAGCTCGCCGCCGAGTATCTGCAGCCCGTGGCCGAACTGCCGCAGCTCAAGCCGCACCTGCGCTACGGCGCCCGGGTCGAGGCGATCAGCCGGCTCGGCCTGGACCGGTTGCGCACCGCAGGTCGCGAGCAGACGCCGTTCCTGGTCCGGCTCGCCGACGGTGAGGAACTGCTCGCCCGGGCGGTCATCGACGCGTCCGGCACCTGGGGCACGCCGAACGTGCTCGGCGCATCCGGGCTGCCGGCTCGTGGCGAGGTGGCCGCCGCTGCCTTCCTGGAGCACGCGCTGCCGGACGTTCTCGGCGCGGACCGGGCCCGGTTCGCCGGCCGCCACACCCTGGTCGTGGGCGCCGGCCACTCTGCCGCGAACACGCTGCTGTCGCTGGCGGAGCTGGCAGCCGTGGCGCCCGGCACGGAGGTGACCTGGGCGATCCGCGCGGCCAGCCCGGCCCGCACCTACGGCGGCGGGGACGCCGACGCGCTGCCGGCGCGTGGGGCTCTCGGTTCCCGGCTGCGTGAGCACGTCGACGCGGGACGGATCCGGCTGCTCACCGGCTTCTCCGTGCACGCCCTCACCCCGACCGACGGCCGCGTCGCTGTTGTCGTCCGGCACGATGCTGGCGGGGAGGAGTCGGTGACGGTGGACCGGATCGTCGCGGCGACCGGTTTCCGCCCCGACCACTCCATCGCCAGCGAGCTGCGGCTTGACCTGGACCCGGTCATGGGGGCCACCCGGGCGCTCGCGCCGCTGATCGACCCGAACGAGCACTCCTGCGGCACGGTGCCCCCGCACGGTGTGGACGAGCTGGCGCACCCCGAGGCCGGCTACTACGCCGTCGGCATGAAGAGCTACGGCCGGGCCCCGACGTTCCTCATGGCTACCGGCTACGAGCAGGTCCGCTCCGTCGTCGCCGCTCTTGCCGGCGACTGGGAGGCTGCTCGCGACGTCCAGCTGGACCTGCCCGAGACCGGAGTGTGTAACAGCAACCCCGCCGAGTCCGCCAACGCCGACAGCTGCTGCGGCCCGGCGCCCGCTGCCGACTCCACCGGTCGCGGCCTCGCCACCGGCATCTCCGGCGGCCTGCTGTCGGCGCCGCTGAACCTGGTCGCGCTCGACGCCGTTCCCGCCGGCGGCCAGACCGGCGGCTGCTGCGCGAGCTGATGCCCGCCACCACGACGGTGCCCGCCGACCCCACAGTCGGCGGGCACCACACCATCCAGGGCCGACGGATCGTCGCCGCGCTCGCCGTCACGCAGACGGTCGGCTACGGCACCCTCTACTACGCGTACGCCGTCCTGCTGAACCCGATGGCCACCACCCTCGGCGCGTCCACCACCGCCGTGACCGGCGCCCTGACCGCCTCCGTCCTCGCCGGCGCGCTCATGGCCATCCCCGTCGGACGGTGGCTCGACCGTCACGGCGGGCGCGCCCTCATGACCGTCGGCTCCGCCAGCGCCACCGCGCTGGTCCTGGCCTGGTCGCAGGTCGACGCCGTCTGGCAGCTCTACGCGGTGATGATCGGCATCGGTGCCACCGGCGCGATGGTCCTCTACGAACCCGCCTTCGCCGTCATCGTCACCTGGTTCACCCCCGACCGACGAAACACCGCCCTGCTCGTGGTCACCATCGTCGCCGGCTTCGCCAGCACGATCTTCCTGCCGCTCACCGGCCTGCTCGTCGCACACCTCGACTGGCGCACCGCGCTGGTCGTTCTCGCCGCCGTCCACGGACTGACCACCGTCCCGCTGCACGCCGCCACCATCCGCCGCCCGACCAGCCCACCCGCACACCAGCGGCGACAAGGCCACGCCGTCTCGGCCCGAACCGCGACCCACGACCTCCGATTCTGGATCCTCGTGGTCACCTTCGTCGCCCACGCCGCCGCCACCAGCACCATGGTGGTCCACCTCGTCGGCTACCTCACCAGCCGCGGCCACCCCGCGACCTTCGCCGCGACCGTCACCGGCCTGCTCGGCGTCCTCTCCGTCACCGGCCGCATCGTCTTCACCGCAGCCCGACGACTCGCCCCGATGACCACCATCGTCGCTGCGATCTTCGCCGTCCAGGCCGTCGCCGCCGCCTGCCTGCCTGCCCTCGCCGGCAACCGCGCCGGCGCTGTCATCGCCGTCGTGGCGTTCGGGCTCGGCTTCGGCGTGTCCAGCCTCGCCGCCCCCGCACTGCTCGCCGACCGCTACGGCACCCTGGCGTACGCCAGCATTGCCGGCGTCCTCGCCGTGCCCGTCACCATCTCCCGAGCCGCCGCACCGCTGGCCGCCGCCGCGCTACTTCATGTGACCGGCTACCGCTGGTTGCTCATCGCGGCAGCGCTCTGCTGCGCCGTCGCCGCCACCGGCATGCTCCTGCGGGCCGCACCGCCGTCCGGCAGCCACGACCGCTGATCGACGAGCACCCGATGGGGCGCATCCCGCCGTGTCGGTCGCAGCGGCGAGGTCATGGGGAGGTGGTACCGCGGCCTGCTCGGGCGGCTGGCGCGGTGGCTCGACCAGGACAGTGGGTGCCGGCGGCTGACGGCGGTGGCGCAGTGGGGTCAGGCGCGGGACGCCGGTGCCGGCTCGACCGAGAGCAGCGCGGCGAGCTGGCGCAGAATCTGCGGCCGGGCCCGGTAGTAGACCCACGTACCTCGCCGCTCGGCGTCCACCAGACCCGCCTCGCGCAACGTCTTGAGATGATGCGAGATCGTCGGCCCGGACAGGTCGAACGCCGGCGTCAGGTCGCACACGCACGCCTCCCCGTCCTCGGCGGAGGCGATCATCGACATCAGCTGCAGCCGCACCGGGTCACCCAGCGCCTTGAACGCCGGCGCGAGCACCGAAGCGGTTCCGGCCGGGATCCTGCGCTGCGCCAGGGGCGGGCAGCACGGCGTGTCGGCGTTCAGGTCGATGACGGCGAGCGATGCGGGTTGCTTCGACATACCTCTAGGTTGACATCTCTCTAATCAGCGTGCAAGTCTTTGATTCGACGGACGTCAAGGCAGGCGTCCGGAAGGCAGGGGACCACCATGTTCAGCTCCATCCGCCGCCGACGGGCACCGCTGGCCGCCGTCCGGTTCTGTGACTCCTGCGCCCGGGTGTCCACCTCCGCCGAACGCGCCGAACGCCGCTACGAAACCGCCCGCACCACCGCTTACCCGCTGATCAGCCCGCGCTGAGGAAGGACCTGACATGAGCGACGACAACACGCCCGCCGGCGGCTTCGCCGGAGACCCCGCCGCGGCCCTCCGGGTCACCGGATCGGGCGCCTGCTGCGGCAGCCCCGCCCAGGCCGTCGGCGGGATCCTTCCGCCCGTCGGCGAGACCGACGCCGCCGACCCGTGCTGCGGCACCCGGCAGGCCGCCCAGGCGGCCACCTCGTGCTGCGGCACCCAGGCCAAGACCGACGCCGTCGCCACCGGGCAGGGGTGCTGCGGATGATGGCCCCCGCCGACCTGCTCGATCTGCTCGGCCAGGTCGACCCCGCCCGGATGACCGCCACCGTCGTCACCCTCGCCAGCGACCCCATGGCCGGCCGGCGCGTCGGCTCAGCCGGCGGGGCGGCAGCCCGCGCTTGGCTCGTCGACCAGCTCACCGCCCTCGGCGCCGACGTGCGCACCGAGGGGTTTCCGGTCCGCGCCGTGCCGCAGGTGTATCAGGCGCCAGCAGTCACCTGGGGTGACCGCGACGGCTCTACCCCGCTGGCCTTCGGGCGCCAGGTCGCGATCCACCCCGCCTCCGCTGACACCACCCACCCGCGCCGGGGCGCTCTCGGTATCGCGCACACCGACGACCCGGCCGGGCGATGGCTCGTCGTGCCGGCCGGGATGAGCCTGTTCGACGCCTACCGCGACACGCAAGGCGCGGCCGGGCTGCTGGTCCGCCGCCCGGTCGACGCCGACGGCTGGCAGTTCACCATGCTCGCCGGGCCGGACCCAGGGCCGCTGCCGGTGCTGACCCTCAACCCTGACACCCACCACGCCGTCCTCACCGCCGCCGCCAGGGGCGAAGGGTGGCTGGATGCCGCGACCCCACTGCGCCGTGAGGACGTCACCGGCACCAACATCCACGGTGAGTTCCGGCCAGCCGGTCCCGGCGGCACCGAACTACTGCTGACCGCCCACTACGACGGCGTCGGCGACCATCCCGGGCTGCGTCTGCCCGCCGCGTCGGACAACGCCACCGGCGTCGCCGTGGTCCTCGAAGCCGCCCGCGTCCTCGCCACCGCGCTCCCCAGCGGCGTGGGGTTGTCCGTCGCCCTGCTCGACGGTGAGGAGGTCGGCGCGCTCGGCTCCGCCCACCACGCCACCCAACTCCGCGCTTCGGGTGCCGCGCCCCTGGTCATCAACGTCGACGGAGCCGGTCACCTCGACGCGGCTGCCGCCGTCGAGGCCGGCGGCCCCGCCCACCGCCTGTTGGCCCTGCTCGATCAGGCCGGCCGCCACACCGGCGTCCCCCTGGCAGCAGGCCCTGTCGCCTCCGACAACCGCCGCTACGGCGGCGCCGGCTTCGCAGCCGTGGGCATCGGCGCCGGGATGGGCGGCTACCACAGTCCCGCCGACACCCCCGACAAGGTCGACCCCACCACCCTGGCCGCGACAACCCGCCTGGTCATCGCCACCGCCCACCTCGCCGCGACGGCACCCGCTACCCGCTCGGCTCCCACGACCGGCAGGGACAGCTAGCCTCGCCCCTTGATGGTGCCGTGGTCGGGCGGTAGCAGCGCCTCGACGCTGCCCTGTCGTCCGGTCATCGTTCTGCACGGTGGTTGCGGGGCCGGGCGAACGCCGGCCCCGCGACCACACGTTTCTCGTCAGCGGTGGATCTCGACCGCGCCGGAGGTCATCTCCGTCCGGCCGGGGTGACCATTACCATGCCGGGATGCAGATGCGGGACGAGCAACGGCGCACTGCGGCGCTGGCGACGATGTGGGAACGCTTTCCCCTGGTCGCCGAGCGGGTCCGCCGGGTGTACGGGCTGCGTCTCCCGCGCCATCTCGCCGTGTTCGCCGCCTTCTGGGCGAGCACCGACGGCGCCGAGCGCGAGGCGCTGAGCGACTTGATGGTCGGCCCCTGGGGCGTCACGGACTACTTCGGCGACGACGGTCTCCGGCTGGTCGCCCGCGACGGGCTGGACGAACGGCTGCACGCCCGGTTCCGGCGCGACCCGGCCGAGTTCGTCACCGTGCTCGCGGGCGGCTCCGACGGGCTGCACTACGGGCTCTGGTACGACGACCCGGCCGAACTTCCCTCCCTGATCGCCTACAACCACGCCCGGGACTCCGCCGAAACCTGGGCGAGCGCCTCCGCCACGCTGTTGGGGTTGCTGCGCGAGAAGGTCGCTGCGGTTCTGTCCGACTACGGCGACAACGGTGAGGAGGCCGAGCGGACACGACCACTCGTCGCCGCACTGGCCTGGTTCGACCCCGCGGACCGCGAGGCGCTGCTGGTCGACGGGAAACCGCGGTGGGCCTCGGCGCCGCGGCTGTACAGCGCCGTCTCGCTCTTCCCGGCGTTGCCGCCGGAGAGCGGGGATCCGCAGCTGAGGAAGTCGAACGACCGCCTGGCGGTATTCAACGGTGACGCGGCGCAGTCGGCGCGCTGGATCGCCGACGCCGAGCGCGAACTGGCCGCGGGAAGGCCCGCGCTCGCCCTGGCCGTCGGAAGTGAGCTGCGCTGGCTCGACCGGGACGAGTACCGGCGGCAAGGACTCGACCTGCTCACGGGCGCCTACCGGATGCTCGGCCGCGACGCCCTCGCCGACCTCGCGCGGGTCCACGCCGAACATCGGGACCTCAGCTCCGTAGAAGTCCTCGTCCGCCCCTGACGCGAAACTTCGAGTTCCGCACCGACGCCGAACGGGCGTCCTGGCAACAGCCAGAGCCGCCGGGCGTGGTGCAGCAGCATGAGGGCGAGCAGCCCCGCCACCTCGGGGTGGTCGATCGCGGCCACGAGCTGCCGGGTGAGCCGGATGGCCTCGGCGGCGAGGTCGACGTCGCCGGGAGCTGAGCCGGCTGAGCCGTCCCGCGGTGTCCGGATCTCCGGCGTGGCGCTCGTCACCACCGCCGGTGTACCGCTGCCTTACGGCCGGTCACCAGGCTGGCCGGCGGGACGTCATCGGCCACGACCGCGCCAGCGGCTACCACGGCATCACGGCCGATGGTGACGCCGGGAAGGATCGTGGCACCGGCGCCGATCCACACGTTCTCCGCCACGTCGATGGGCGCGCCGCTCAGCCATCCCCGTCGCTCCCCGGGATCGACCGGGTGACCCACGGTGATGAACGTGGCCCTGGGTCCGACCATCACGCGCTCGCCGAGCCGGATGCCGGCGTAGTCCAGGAACGTGCAGTTCTGGTTGATGAACACGCGCTCCGCGAGGTCGAGGTGAAGGCCGTGGTCCGTGTAGAAGGGCGGATAGATCGTCACTCTCGTCGGCAGCGGCCTGCCGAGAATCTGCTCGAACAGTTCCGCCTTGCCCGCTTCGTCCTCGAAGGGCAGGACGTTGAGGCGGGAGGTGAGCGCGGTGACCCGCAGGACCCTGTCGGCCATGGCCTGGAACTCGGCGCTGTGGATGCGCATGAGACGCTCGCTGGGCATGCCACGATCCTTTCTGGTGTACGGCGGTGACTGGTCGAGACCCGCTGGGCGCTGGTGGCGGCCGCTACCGGCCGCCGGCCGAGTCAGCTCTCTCGGCGTCAGGGCCTGCGAGCACTTGCGATGTCACCGTCGCCGCGTCGTGGCGTCGTTGCCCAGGAAGGGAGCCAGACCGCCTCCGGGAGTCTTGGCAGGCTTTCGAGGTGGGCGATGATCCCACGGAGTCCCGGATGTGGGTTCGTCCTGGGGAGGATGAGCGAGAGCGGGTAGGCGAGGGTCGGGTTCACGATGGGGATGCGGCGCAGGTCGTAGTTCGTGGGCCACAGGTACCGGTCGCGCGCCCCGACGAGGGTGGCCACGTCCGCGGATTCCGCGAGGGCGCCCAGGAGCACTTCGTCTCCAAAGTGCGGGCCTGCCGCGTCGAGGCGTAGGTCGAATGCGGTGGCGAGCTGGTCGTAGAAATCTGCCCATTCGCTTCGGGGCGCGATACCCGGCACCCATATCCGGTGCCTACGCAACTGCGGGGGCGTCAGTCTTCGCGCGGAGGCGAGCGGATGTCTCGGGCCGACGAGAAGCTCCAGCGGAGAGTCGAACGCGTGGATCATGCGCAGGTCGGGCGGCAGGGCGTCCGGGTCGGTGACGGTACGGAACGACGCGTCGATGTCGCCCGCTTCGACGGCGGCGACCGCCACGCGTGGGTCGTTGACCCGCAGGGTCACCACGTCGAGGTTGATTTCGGGATGCGACCGCCAGTAGTCGTGCAGAACGACGGCCTGCGCGCTTCGCAGGCCGAGAACGTCGATCCGAAGGGCGCGGAAACCCGGCCTGACCGCGGTGACGGCGCGGTCGACACCCGCGACGATGCTCCGCGCGTGGGAGAGAAACGCCTGGCCGTCGAGCGTCAGCTCGACTCCCCGGGCGGTACGTGTGAACAGACGGACTTCCAGCTCGCGCTCCAGGGCGGCGACCCGCTTGGAGACTGCCTGCTGTGTCACGCCCAGCTCATCGGCCGCGTGTCGCAGCTGTCCGAGCTCGGCTGCCCGGACGAAGGATCGCAATGCCTCGCTGTCCACTGGCTCACCCTAGGCGTGCCCAACCGATGGTTGTGGCGCGCCGTGGATCGGTTGTTGGATCGGGCTCCAGCGCGGCTGATGTGCGTCAAGCGTCCAAACCGTCGGTTGTCGGCAGGAGCCGTGTGCGCGTGAGATCGGGGCCGGCTTCGGAGGCCGCGCGGAGTTCCTCCATGAACCTCTCCCACATCTCCGGACCACCCTGAGCGAGGAGTTTGCCGCCATCATCGGATCCGTCGCGCCCGGGTGACGCGGGACGGCCCGGCGGGGACGCCGATGACGTCCCCGCCGGTGGTGACAACCTCTCGCTGAGTCGAAGGTCCACGGTGGGCCCCTGTGGGAACCGGGCGGGCGGGTGGCCCCGATGGTGCGGGCGACCCGCCCGACGCGACCGGTTCGTGCGGCGGGCCGTCAGGCGTGGCTGGCGGAGCGCCGGGTGCGGAGGAAGACGACGGCGATGAGTACGCCGAGCAGGACGAGGGCGGCGTTGGCGGCGATGGCGACGGTGACGCCGTGCAGGATCGCCCCGGCGGAGACGGCTCCGGCGGTGGTGGCGGTGACGATCGTGGACATGATCGGGGTCCCCATGGTGATACCGACCTGCTGGGACATCGAGGCCAGGCCGGTGGCCAGGCCCTGCTCGTGATCGGGCAGTCCGGTGGTGGCGGTGACCATGAAGCCGACGATGACCAGCATGTTCCCGACGCCGCCGAGGAAGGTGGCGGGCAGCAGCAGCCCCATCGAGGCGGACGTGTCGCCGAGGAAGAGCAGGACGGCGGTGAAGACGGCCTGCATCAGCCCGCCGCCGACCAGGACGGTCCGGGTGGAGGTGCGGGCGATCGCCTTCGGGGCGAGCATCCCGCCTGCCACGGTGCCCAGGCCCAGGACGCCGAAGGAGATCCCGGCGGCCAGCGCGGAGAAGCCGAGGGTCTTCTGCAGGTAGACGGTGAGCAGGTAGACCAGGGAGGTCTCGGTGACGAAGGCGAGCATGCCGAGCACGTTGCCCCAGGCCACGGTGGGCTTCTTCAGCACGTGCACGGGGACGAGGGGCTGGGCGGACCCGCGCTCGATGAGGTAGAAGACGACCAGTAGAGCCGCGCCGACGAGCAGACCGGTGAGGGCGACGGGGTGGGTCCAGCCGTGCTCGCCGGCCTGGGTGAGGCCGTACACGATGCCGAGCAGGCCGAGGGTGACGGTCAGGGCGCCGGGCAGGTCGACCTTCGGCCGCTCGGCGGGACGCGACTCGGCGATGACGGCGGGGGCGACCAGCAGGACGGCGAGAGCGACGGGCACGTTGATGAAGAACGCCCAGCGCCAGGAGAGCAGATCGGTGAGGACGCCGCCGAGGACGGCGCCCGCGGTGAACCCGGCTGACATCAACGCCCCGTTGAGGCCGAGCGCCTTCTGCCGCAGCGGGCCTTCCGGGAAGGACGTGGTGAGCAGGGCAAGGCCGGCGGGTGTCGCGGCGGCGGTGGCCAGGCCCTGGACGACGCGGGCGATGATCAGGGTCTCCGGGTTGGGGGCGAGGCCGCCGACGAGGGACGCCAGGGCCAGCAGGCCGAGGCTGCCGAGGAAGATCCGCTTGCGGCCGACGAGGTCGCCGATGCGGCCGAAGAAGAGAGTGAACCCGGCGGCGCACAGGGCGAAGGCGGTGGCGATCCACTGCAGGTTCGTCAGGGAGAAACCGAGGTCGTCGCCGATCTTCGGCAGGGCGACGTTCAGGATCGAGAAGTCGACGGCAAGCATGAACTGGGCGACCAGCAGCACCCCGAGGACCACCTTGAGGCGGCCGGTCAGCCGCTGCGGGGAGACGTCGGCAGCGGGAGCCGCGACGGTGCCCCCGGGCGCGAGCCTGGTGGTGGACATGACAACACTTCCTTCCGGGTCAGCCGACGCGAGCCGACAGCAGTCGTTGCGCGGGCGGCACGGGTGACGCGGGGACAACCCGCCCACCTAAACGGTTCCTGAGTTCCGTTACGATGGGGAACCGTAGCACCGCGAATCGACTTAAGGGAACCGCAGTCCCGATACGGGCCCCTGTGAGGAAGGAGACAACCGATGGCCACCGCACCCCAGCCGGGCAGCGTCCGCCCCGGCGGACGTACCGCCCGCGTCCGCGAAGCCGTCCTGCAGGCCGCCGGCGACACCCTCGCCGAGAAAGGGTTCGACACCCTGGACCTCGCCGAGATCGCCCGCACCGCAGGCGTGGGGAAGACCACCGTCTACCGCCGCTGGGGCACCCCCGGCGCACTGGCCGCCGATCTCCTCGACCACATGGCCGAAGAGTCCCTGCCCCGCGCCCGAACCGGCAGCGTGGACAAGGATCTGCGGGAGAACGCCCGTCTGGTCGTCAAGACCCTGACCGACTCCCGCCAGGGACGACTCTTCAAGGCCCTGATCGCCGCCTCGCTCTGCGACGAGCAGGCGGCCCGAGCACTACACCGCTTCTACGCCGTACGCATCGACGAATGGGCCGGCTGCGTCACCGACGCCGTGGAACGCGGCGAACTGCCCCCCGGGACCGACCCCCGGCGCGTGATCGCCAACGTCTCCGCACCCCTGTACTACGCCCTGCTCAACACCGGGGAAGCGTTGGACGACGAGGCGGCGGACCGCGCCGCGGCCACGGCCCTGGCCGCCGCGCGCGCCGGCGTGCAGTGATCACCTGAGGGATCTGCGCCAGGGCGGGGCGGTCGGGCAGCAGTGGCGGTGCATCGTCCGGCCCGTTCGCGGGCCGGACGACGCACCGCCGCTGCTCACCCCTTCGCACATCCGGCAGAGCGATCCTGCGCCGGATGTCATTCGACCCGACCGTCAGCAGCTCCCACCGGACTTGCGGTAGCGCTCGACCTCCGACCACACGGAGGACATCCCGGCGAGACAGCGGTCGAACACCCGGGCGTGCTCCAGGTAGGCGGCGCGGTCGGGCCCGGGGTGCACGCAGAGGTCGTCCTCGTCGTTGACGGTCCACGGCGGCACGTCGTGGCCCAGCGCGCCGGGCAGCAGGGAGGCGACCCCCCGGGCGCCGAGTTCGCTGGTGAGCTGCCGCCGGACCGGGCGGCCGAGCACGTCGGCGAAGATCTGCGCCCACACCGTCGAGCGCGCGCCCCCGCCGGCCAGCCGCCAGGGCCGGTCACCGACGTCCGCGCCGCTGGCCAGCACCCGGTCGATCTGCACCCGGTGGTACTGCGCGACGCCCTCGATGACCGCCCGGGTGAGGTGGCCCCGACGGTGGTTGCTGGAGATGCCGAGGAAGGTGCCGGACGCCGACGGATGCTCGGGCGAGCCGTTGACGAAGGGCAGGAACAGCAGGCCGTCGGCGCCGGGCGGCACCGCGGCGGCCTCCTGCAGCAGTTCCGCCGCGGCGAGGCCGCCGGTCTGCTGGTGGGGCACCCCGGCGCAGGCGAGCCATTCGAGGTTGGCGGCCGACGTGGGCGCCACCTCCATGGCCAGCATGGTGGCGGGGTCGGGCATGAACGCGCTGAGCGTGACCTCCGGGGCGGGGGTGCGCGCGGGCACCACCACGCCGTTGATCGCCCAGGTGCCGACGATGATCGTCCCGTCCCCGAGTTCCCGTCCCCCGGCGCCGAGGGTGGCGGCCACGCAGTCCATGCACCCGGCGATGACCGGCAGGCCCTCGGGCAGCCCCGTGCGGGCCGCCGTCGCCGCGCTCAGTCCGGCGACCACCTCGCCGGACCTGCGTGGCGGCGGGAACCGGTCCAGGTCGGTGGCGGGCAGGCCGACCAGTTCCAGCGCCGTCGGCGTGTACGCGCGGGTGTCGAGCCCGACCATGCCGAACGCGCTGGCGTCGCTGTAGTCCGCGCTGGCCACGCCGGTCAGCTGGGCGGTGACCCAGTCCTTGCAGGACAGTACCCACCGGGTGGCGGCGTACGTCGCTGGTTCGGCGTCCCGCAGCCAGCGCAGCAGGACGGCGGGCTGGGCGGCCCACGGGATCGAGCCGGTCTCCCGGGCCAGCCGGCGGGCCCCCTCGGGCGGGATCGCCTGGACGATGTGCTGCGCCCGGCTGTCCGACGAGGCGATGGCCGGCCCGATGGGGCGCAGGGACGCGTCGACCGGGTAGATGCCGTTGCCGTGCGCGGCGACGCCGATGCCCGCCGGGGCGTACCCCTCGGCGGCCAGCTTGCCGCCGACCTCCGCCAGCAGCGACAGCACCGTGTCCGCCAGTCTGGTCATGTCGACGTCGTGGCGGTGGGCGGTGACGCTGGTGCGTGGAGTGCGAGCGACCACGACGGCCAGTTCGTTGCCGACGACGTCGAAGGCGGCCACCTTGGTGGCGGTTAGGCCGACGTCGACCCCGAGGTAGCAGGTGTGCGGAATCGTCACGACGTCCTCCTGTCGCTCGTTCCGGTCGCCGGGACGAGGTTCAGCCCGCGCGGGCGGAAGCGCCGCAGCTCCGCCCGGTAGGCGGCCACCTCGGCGTCGGCCCGTCCGGTGTCCCAGCCGAGGTGCCGTACGGCGACGTCCGCGCAGGTCACGGCCGCCGACGCCGCCATGTCCGGGCCGAGGCCGACCAGCGTACGGCGCAGCAGCACGTCGGCCAAGGTCACCGCCCGTTCCTCGCGGAAGGCCAGGACGACCTCGGCGGCGACCGCTCCGGTCCGCTCGTCGACGACCTCGGCCAGTGCCGGGTCGGCTACGGCCAGTTCGAGCACCCGGCGGGCCCGGACGCCGTAGACGTCCAGCAGCCGGGCGGACTGCGCCGGAGTGAACGGCGTGGCCGAACGCGCGAAGTCCGCGCGGAAGGCGTACCAGTCCGGCGTGTCGGCGCCGGGCAGCGGCCGGGTCCGGGTGGTGCACCGCTGCCGCGGCCGGCCGAGCACCCTCAGCGCCTCGTCGGTGGCGTCCTCGGCCAGGGCGCGGTGGGTGGTCAGCTTGCCGCCGATGATCGTGAGCAGCCCCTCGTACGCGGGCGCGTGGTTGAGCACCGTGTGCCCGCGACTGATCTTGGCGTTGTCCGACACGCCGGCCGTGTAGGGCAGCGGGCGGATTCCGGCGACGCTGTACAACACGTCGTCCGGGGTGAGGCCGGCCTGGGGGAACAACCGGTTGGCCTCGGCGAGCAGGTAGTCGATC
Source organism: Micromonospora sp. URMC 106 (assembly GCF_051386395.1). Taxonomy (NCBI): domain Bacteria; kingdom Bacillati; phylum Actinomycetota; class Actinomycetes; order Micromonosporales; family Micromonosporaceae; genus Micromonospora; species Micromonospora sp. URMC 106. Next base: position 121,840 of record NZ_JBPQTP010000004.1, on the reverse strand, counting down.
TCGGCGTCGCTGGCGACGACCTCGTCCAGGTCGCCCTCGTACGTCAGGTCGGTGCTGCCGAGGACGTACCGGCCCGCCCAGGGAAAGATGAAGATCGGTCGCCGGTCGGCGGCGGCCTCGAAGAAGATGCAGGTGTCCGGGGCGCCCGGGAACGGGTCGATGATGATGTGGCTGCCCTTGGTGCCGCCGTTGAGACGCCCGCTCTCGACCTGGCCGTCGAGGATCCGGTCGATCCACGGCCCGGCCGCGTTGATCGTGACACGGCCCCGGATCTCCCCCGCACGCCCCGACCGGTTGTCGCGGGTGCGGACCCCGTGCACCCGCGCGTCCGTCACGAGCAGACCGGTCACCGTCGTGTAGGTCAGTACCCGGGCGCCCAGCCGCTCCGCGTCGATCAGCAGTTCCACGCAGAGCCGCTCGGCCCACGGCACCTGGGCGTCGTTGAAGAGCACCCCGCCGCGCAACCCCTTGCGGGACAGGTGGGGCCAGCGTCGGCCGATCGCCCGGGCGGACAGGCCCCGGCTGCGTCCGCGCCCGCGGCCCGCGGCCAGGACGTCGAACGCGGCCAGGCCGAGGCGGATCAGCGGCCCCGGCCGGCTGTCGCCGGCGTAGAACGGGATGAGCATGGGGTAGTCGTGCACCAGGTGCGGGGCGGTGCGGAACAGCAGGTGCCGTTCCCGGATCGACTCGTGCACCAGGGTGAAGTCGTAGCGCTCGAGGTACTTCAGGCCGCCGTGGATGAGCCGGCTGGAGGTGGCGGTGGTGCCGGCGCCGACGTCACCGCGGTCGACCACGACGACGCTCAGGCCCCGGCTGGCGGCGTCCCGGGCGATGGCGAGGCCGTTGATGCCGGCGCCGACGATCACGAGGTCGACGATGTCATCAGCGCCGCTCTGTGGGTGTGACATGAGGAGCTCCCGGAGATGAGGGGTGCGGGCCGGGTTGCGGACCCGCACCCCTGGCGATGATCAGGACGCGGAAGAGGCCGACCGGAAGAGCTCGTAGGCGTCCGCGGGCTTGGCGTCGTCGTGCACCACGGCGCGGACCGCGGCCAGCATCGCGGCCGGGTACTCGCTCTGGAAGATGTTGCGGCCCATGTCGACGCCCGCGGCGCCCTCCTGCATGGCGCGGTACGCCATGGTCAGCGCGTCGAGCTCGGGCAGCTTCTTGCCGCCGGCCACGATGATCGGCACCGGGCAACTGGCGGTCACCGTCTCGAAGCCCTCGTTGACGTAGTACGTCTTGACGATGTGGGCGCCCATCTCCGCGCTGATCCGGGTGGCGAGCCGGAAGTAGCGCGCGTCGCGGACCATGTCCTTGCCCACGGCGGTCACGCCCAGCACCGCGATCCCGTGCCGCTGCCCGGCGTCCACCAGGGTGGCCAGGTTCGCCACCGACCGGGACTCGTGCTCGCCGCCGATGAACACCTGGATCGCCAGCGCCGCGGCGTTGAGCCGGACCGCGTCCTCGATGTCCAGCGCGATGTGCTCGTCCGAGAGGTCCCGCAGCACGCTGGGCCCGCCGCTGGCCCGCAGCACGATGCCGGCGGTGCTGTGCGACGGGATGCTGGTGCGCAGGGCGCCGCGGGTCATCATGATCGCGTCGGCGTCCGGCACGAGCGGGGCGATGTTGGTGTCGAGCCGCTCCAGGCCGGCCATCGGCCCGAGGAAGTAGCCGTGGTCGAAGGCCAGCATCACCGTACGGCCGTTGTCGGGTCGGAAGATCCGGGACAGTCGGTTCTGCAGGCCCCAGTCCTGGGCGTGGGCGCCCTTGACGTGGAAGCCCGTGGCCGTCGAGGCGGTCCCGCCGAAGTCGCGGGCGTCGAGCAGACCGTCGGTGTCAGCCATGTGTGTTCTCTCCTGTGCTAGTTCCAGTGGCGGTCGCGGCCGCGGGTCGCAGCCGTCGACGGGGTCGGGTGGTCAGGCCGGCGTTGCGGAGGGTTCCGCCGCCGGCGAGGAAGAGGACGAACAGCACCAGGCCGCCCTTGAGCAGGTTCTGTGCGGCGGTGCTCCAGCCCACGAGGTTGACGAGACCGTCGAGCAGGATGAAGAAGAGCGCGCTGCCCCAGATGCCGACCGGCACGGCCCGGCCGCCCGAGATGAGCGTGCCGCCGATGACCACGACGGCGACCGAGTCGAGCAGGTAGCGGGTGCCCAGATCGGGCGACGGCGCGATGTAGGCGGCGAGCAGCGCGCCCGCCAGTCCGGCCAGGGCGCCGCTGGCCAGGTAGGTGGTGGCGATGATCCGGGCGACGGGGATGCCGGCGCGTTCCGCGGCCCGCCGGCTCTGGCCGACCGCGAGCAGCGAGCGACCGTACGTGGTGCGGCTGAGCAGGGCCACGACCAGCGCGGTCAGCGCGGCCACCGCGACGGCGAGCACGGGTACGCCGGCCGGGCGCAGGTTGAGCAGCTTGCGCAGCCCGTCGTCGGGCACCGCGGTGAAGCCGTCGGCCAGCGACAGCGTCAGCGACGAGGCGATCAGCCCGGCGGCCAGGGTGGCGATGATCGGCGGGACGGCCAGCCCGAGGATCGCCACCACGCTGACCACCGCGACGGCCAGCCCGGCCCCGATGCCGGCCAGGATCCCGACGGGCACCGATCCGGTCGACGCGGTGACCTGGACCGCGACGAAGCCGGCGAGGGAGATGATCGGCGCGACCGACACGTCGATGTTGCCCGGCCCGGCGGTGATCACCAGCATCTGGCCCAGGCCGACGATGACCAGGTACGGGGCCAGGGACAGCGCGAGCGAGACGGTCTGCCCGCTGCCCTGGTTCGAGATGGCCAGGATGGTGACCCAGACCAGCGCGGCGGCGACGAAGCCCCACATCCAGGGGCGGGCGAGCGTACGGAGGGTCATCGGAGCACCTTTCCGACCACGACGCGGCCGGCGAGCACGGCCAGCACGATCGCGCCCTGCACGGCCGACTGCATGTTCGACGGCACGTCGAGCAGGCTGAGGACGACACTGACCAGGCCGAGGGTGATGCCGCCGATGGCGACGCCCCAGGGCACGGCGGTGCCGCCGGCGAAGGACCCGCCGCCGAGGATCACCGCGGCGACCGTGATCAGCGTGTAGCTGGTGGCGGACGAGACGTCTCCGCCGCCGGTCTGCGAGGCGAGCACCAGCCCGGAGAGCACGCCGAGCGCCCCGGCCACCGCGTACGCGACGACCCGCGCGGCCAGCGGTCGCAGGCCGGCCCGTTGCAGCGCGACCGGGTTGCTGCCCAACGCGCGGACCCGCACCCCGACGGAGCTGCGGGCGGACAGCAGCCAGACCACCGCCGCGACGACGAGGATCGGCAGCAGCGGGGCGGGGATGCCGGCCGGTTGCCAGGAGCCGAACGTCGCCAGCCACTGCGGCGTGCTGCCGCCCGGCGTGGGCAGGACGAACATTCCCAGTCCCAGCCAGACGAACGAGGCGCCGAGGGTGGCGATCAGCGACGGCACCCGGCGCAGGTGGATCAGCGCGCCGAGCACCGCGTAGGCCGCCACGAGGCCGAGCAGCATCAGCGCGCCGGTGCCGGGGGAGGAGACCAGCTTCGTGGCGGTGACGACGGTGACCAGGCCGACGAAGTTGCCGATGCCGAGGTCGATGTCGCCCACGGCCATGAGCACCATCTGGGCCTGGGCCGCGATGACCAGCGGCACGGCGGCCGAGAGGACCAGCGTGAGACCGGGGACGGTCAGCACGTCGGACTGCAGCGAGGCGCAGACCGCGATCATGGCCACCATGGCGACCGCGCTGACCATGGCGGGTCCGGTGCGGCGCAGCAGGGCCCGCGACGGCATCGCCGTCGCGACGAGATTCGTCATCGCTGTGCTCCCGTGGACTCGGATTCGGCGAAGGAGACGGCGATGATCCGTTCCTCGGAGATCTCCGTGCCGGTCAACTCGGCGACGACCCGGCCGGCCCGCAGCACGTAGACCCGGTCGCAGTGCGCCATCTCGGCGTTCTCGCTCGAGTACCAGACCACGCTGCGGCCGCCCGCCGCCTCCTGCCGGATGAGCGTGTAGAGGTCGGTCTTCGTGTGCACGTCGACCCCGCGGAACGGGTCGTCGAGCAGGACCAGGTCGGCCGTGGAGGCGAACGCCCGGGCCACGATGACCTTCTGCTGGTTGCCGCCGCTGAGTTCGGTCATGCCGGCGTCGGCGCCACCGCGGATGGCCAACCGGTCCACCCAGTCGCGGACCGCGGTCTCCTCCGCGCCGGCGCGGCGTACGCCGTAGCGGGACAAGCCGCGCATGGCGGTGACGATCAGGTTCTCCGCCACGGACCACAGCGGCAGGACGCCGGAGCGCTGCCGGTCACCGGGCACGTACGCGCGGGTGCCCTCGACCGTGGTGTCCCGCCGGACGGGGCGCCACAGCCGTTCGAGCACCTGCTGCTGACCCTGACCGGCGAGTCCGGCCAGCCCGACGACCTCGCCCCGACCGACCGTGATCGACACGTCGTGCAGGCCGTGGCCGGTGGCGCCGCGCAGTTCGGCGACGACCGGCCGGTCGCCGGCCGCCCGGGCGGTGGCGGGCGCGGCGGTGGGCTCGGCCACCTCCGCGCCCATGAGGGCGAGTACGTCCTGCTCGCTGAGGCCGGCAGCGGGCCGCTCCGCGACGACCGCGCCGTCGCGCATCACCGCGACCCTGTCGGCCACGGAGAGCACCTCACGGATCCGGTGCGAGATGAGCAGGACGGCCGTGCCCCGGGCGGCGAGCCGCCGGACGTACGCGTAGAGCGAACGTGCGGCGTCCGGGCCGAGCGATTCGGTCGGCTCGTCCAGGATCAGCAGCTCGAGCCGGTCGACGAGGCTCGCCCGGGCGATCTCCACCATCTGCCGCTGGGCCAGCGACAGGTCCTCGACCCGGTCCCGCGGCCCCACCCCGTGCCCCGGGAACATCTCGTCCAGCCGGCGGGCGACGGCGATGCTGGCCGCCCGCCGCCAGCGCAGGCGGGGCAGGCAGTGCCGGGAGGAGAGCCAGATGTTCTCCGCGACGGTGAGGTCCGGGCAGAGCGACGTTTCCTGGTAGGCCATGCGGACCGCACGGAACGGGCCGGCGCCCGGCGCGCCGCCGCGCGGCGCCTCCTGGCCGCCCACGATGACCGTGCCCTCGTCGCACGCTTCCAGGCCGGCGAGGACGCGCATCAGCGTGCTCTTGCCGGCGCCGTTGTGGCCGACGAGGCCGAGCACCTCACCGGCGCGGACGTCGAGGTCCACCCCGGTGAGGGCCCGGGTGCGCCCGTACGTCCTGGTCACCCGCCGCGCGGTGACGACCGGTGGCGCCGCGGACGGCTCCCGGCCGCCCTGCGGCGGGGCCGCGTGCGACCCCACCGGCAGGTTGTCGACGTGCATCATGCGCTCCTCGGTTGCTGTCTCGGTCAGCCGGCGGCCGTCGGGATCGGCGGCTGCACCGGGGCGCCACCGCTCTTCGCGGCCTCGACCTGCTTGCGGAAGAGCTCCTGCGTCCACGGCCACGCGGCGTACTCGTCGGGCTTGAGGACGTTGGCCCATGCGGCGACGTCCTTCTGCTCCACCAGCACGATCGGGAAGGTGACCTCCTTCGGGATCTCCTTGCCGTCGAGCAGGTCGATCGCCTCCCACAGGGCGGCGACCGACTGGCCCGGGTCGGACATGACCGCGACCGAGCCGTTGTCGAGCTTGCTGTCCTGCCAGTACTTCAGCGCGCGACCGTTGGTCTCGAAGGTGACGGCCGGGACCGGCTTGCCCGCGCTGGTGAAGGCCTGCGCGACGCCGTAGCCGTCACCGCAGCCGATGACCCCGTCGACCTTCGGCACGCTCGACAGCACACCGAGCACGGCCTTCTGCGCCTTGGCGCCGTCGCACATGCCGTTGACCGTCGCGGCGACCTTGACGTCCGGGTTCTTGGCCAGGATGTCCTGCGTCGTCTGGTACATCTCCGCCTCGGGCTGGGAGCCGACCACGCCCCGGCTGACGATCACCGTGCCCTTGCCGCCGATGCCCTTCACCAGCGGCTCGGCGGCGGCCGTCGCCCAGTCCTTGAAGCTGTTGAGCAGCACGTGGGCGCAGGGGGCGTCGATCGCCGAGTCGAAGACCACGACCTTGATCCCGGCGTCGCAGGCCTGCTGGATGACCGGCTTGAGCGCGGTCGGCGAGGCGGGGTCGATCAGCAGGGCGTCCGGCTTCTGCAGCAGCAGGCTCTTGATCTGGGCGACCTGCTCGGTGGCCGAGTTCTCGCCGGGGGCGTTGACGACCTTGAACTTGCCGATCAGCCCGTCCTTCTGCGCCTGGGTGGCGGCGGCCTCGAACTTGGCGATCATCGTCTGCCGCCAGCCGTTGCCGATGAAGCCGTTGCTGAGCGCGATGAACGGCTTGTCGCCGCCGCCGCTTCCGCCGCCGTCGTTCGAGCCGGAGCCGCAACCGGAGGCCGTCACCGCGATTGCGGCCACGAGCGAGGCTGCGGCTGCGGCGCGCCAGCGCCGGGATGTGTGGTGGATGCGCATGGTGGGGGCCTCCAGGAAGAGCGGGCCCGCCGGAGCGGGACTCGGTGTGCGCAGGTCGCCTGCCGCCACGGGGGGTGCGGCGAGGTGCAGTTATTACAGACCTGTAGTGACAGGTGCGCTAGAGCTGCGTTAATAACGTGTTACACGTCACAGTGTTCTTGGTAACAGAGGCATAACGGCCTGCAGTTTCGGCCACCCTGGGCTCGTCGGGCCGTGACCTGTTCCCTAGGCGATCGGGGAGCCTGTAATGACAACATTGGCTACATGGCATGCTGTAGGTGATCGATGAGAAGGGGATCCATGACGATGACCTACCGGCGGTTGACCCGTGACGGGGGAGAACCGCTGTGGATGCAGCTGATGCGCGCGCTGCGCAGCCAGATCGAGGCGGGCGAGGTCGGGCCGGACCAGCCGCTGCCCTCCGAGGCGGAGCTGAGCGACATCTTCGGCGTCTCCCGGACCGTCGTCCGGGAAGCGCTGCGGGAGCTCGTCCAGCAGCGGATGATCTACAAGGTCAAGGGGCGGGGGGCCTTCGTCGCGCCACGCAAGACGGAGCTGCACTTCGTCGGCTCGGTGTCCGGATCCGCCCACGACCTGCGGGAGGCCGGCCGCCGGGTGGCCACGCACACGATCAGTCAGAGTCTCGGCGAGGCGGACCAGCGCGAGGCCGAACTGCTGCAGATCCCGTACGGCGAGCAGGTCGTACGGATGCGCAGACTCCGCCGGGTCGACGGACAGCCGTGGCTGCTCGTCGACACCGCACTGCCCGCTCGCCTGGTGCCGGGCCTGGAGCGCGCCGTGCTCGAGAACCAGTCGCTCTACGACGTCCTGCGCCGCCGGTACGGGTTGGAGGCCGCCGCGGCCGACCGCTGGATCGAGGCGGTGTTCCCCAAGCCCGAGGACGCCGCGCTGCTCGAAGTCACCACCTCAACGCCCCTGCTCGGCATCGAATCCGTGGCCTGGCTGCCCGACGGCACCCGCTTCGAGGCCTACTACGCGCTGCACCGCAGTGACCAGACCCGGTTCTTCGTCGGCATCCGGTGAACCGCTGACCAACTCCTGACCCGTCGGCGGTGGGCCGCCGCCGCGGATCGAGGCGCAGGCGACGGCGGGGCAGAAGGCCGAGCGCCTCGGTGGCCACCTCGGGCCGTGCGGAGCGACACAGTTCGACCAGGAACGGTGCGGCCGGTTCGACGGTGCGCAGACGCAGCCCCGAACGGCCGCGGATCAGGGCATCCCTCAGCGCCGTGCCGAGCGACCTGGCGAAGCGATCACCGGCTCACCCTGTCGAGGGCAGGTGGAACTCCATGGTGTGGCGCGAGCCTCCTGCCTCGGCCCGTGGCTCGCCGCTGCGCGAGGGATGGACGGTTCCGATGCGGGGAGAAAGCCCTCCGCCCGCCGGTCTCCTCGCGTCAAGGCAGTTGCCTACCCGACAGATCGTGTCCGTCACCGCCGCCAAGACATAGGTTGATGTCAAAGTATGAGCGCGGGGGAGGCGTCAGCCGATGGACGCGGTGCGGGAAGCCCAGTCGAACGCAGGACCTCGTCGGCCTGCTGTCAGGCCCGTCGTCGGGCGGGACGGAACCCGCTGGAGGGGTTTCCTCCGGCTGGCCCGACTACGCTTCCTGCTGTACAACCTCCTGCCGGTGGGCCTCGCCGTGGCGGTGTCGGTGCACCAGGGCTACCCGCTCGATCTCACGTGGTACGCCGTCGCGCAACTGTTCGCGTGGACGGTCCACGTCATGACGCACTACTGCAACGAGTACTTCGACCTGGAGGCCGACCGGGCGAACGTCTACTACACCCCGTGGACGGGTGGCAGTCGGGCGCTCGTGGACGGGTCGGTCACACCCGTGGTGTCGCTCCGCGCCGGAGTCGTCCTGCTCGGCGCGTCGGCGCTGATGGTTGCGATCATGCCGTCCTGGCAGGCACGGGCGCTCGCCGCCGCGGCCGTGGCGTTGGCCTGGTTCTACACCGCGCCGCCGTTGCGGCTGAACTACCGAGGCGCCGGAGAGCTGACGGTTGCCGCGATCCTCAACGGCTTGTGGCCCGCCGTCGCGGCGGTGCTCCAGGCCGGCACCGTGCCGGTGCTGCTGCTGGCCGTGCTGGCGCCCACCGCGGTGCTCCAGGTGGCCCGGATGATGGTGATGAACCTGGGTGACCGCCGGTCGGACGCGATGGTCGGCAAGCGCACGCTGCCCGTCATCATCGGTTACCGGCGGGCGGTGCGTGTGATCCTGGGAGCGCAGCTGATCGGGTACGCGACGCTCACCGTCTTCGCGCTGCTCGGCTGGGTGCCGTGGCTGGTCTGGGGCGCGATGGCCGCCACCGCGCCGCTGTCGGCGTGGCTCGTCGGGCAACTCCGTGGCGGTGCCATGAGCGACCTCGACCCGGGGCGCATGACACCGGTGGTGTTCTGGGCCTCGAACCATGTGTCCCTGATCGTCGCCGCCGCGATGCTGGGCGTGATCCTGGACGCCGCGCGCCGCTCCGCCGACACCGGTGCGTTGGTCGTGCTCGGCGCGGTGCTCGCCGGCTACGGGCTGCTGTTCGCCCACCGCCTGTGGTTGGCGCGCCGACCCGCCGCCGATCGGCAGGCCCGTGTCCGGGGAGCCGGCTCGACGGGCTGAACGCGGCCGTAATCCGCGCGGACCGAACGGAGCAGCGGTCGTCGCCGTGACGGAGCCGACCCTGAACTATGCTGGGTCGCCGTCGCGGGACACGCGCGACACGTCGGAGGAGTGCTCGTGCGACGTCAGCCCCTGGTCATCGCCGTCGCGCAACCACGAACCATCGCGTACGACGTCGTCGCGAACGCGGCCGGGCACGCCGACGTGGTCCGGTCCGCGCAGGCGCGGGTGGTGGTCTTCCCCGAGCTGTCGCTGACCGGATACGAGCTGGACGCGCCCGCCGTCACCGCCGACGATCCGCGGTTGGCGCCGATCGTCGAGGCCTGCGCCGAAACGGGGTCGACGGCGTTGGTGGGCGCTCCGGTCCAGGGCGAGGCGGGTCGGGAACACATCGCGATGCTGGCCGTCGACGGGGCCGGCGCGCGCGTGGCGTACCGGAAGAGGCATGTGCACCGGTCCGAGGACCGGTTCACCCCCGGCGACGGACCGGCGGTGCTCGACGTGGACGGCTGGCGGCTGGGCCTGGCGATCTGCCGCGACACCCGGTTCCCGGAGCACGACGCGGCCACCGCGGCGCTGGGCATGGACGTCTACGTCGCCGCCGTCCTCGACCACGCCCGGGACGCCCACGTGCCGGCCGAGCGCGCCCAGCGCGTCGCCGCCGACCGCAAGGTGTGGGTCGCCACGGCGAGCTTCGCCGGGTCGACCGGCGGGGGCTTCGACGAGGCGGCGGGCGGCTCAGCGATATGGGCGCCCGACGGCGGGATCCTCGCGCAGGCCGGGATCGAGGCCGGGGAGGTCGTAGCGGCCACGCTGCGGGACTGCGCCGTGGCTCGGGCGGTCACCGGTTCATCCGGGTGCGGGCCCGGCGCGGGCGAAGCCGCGGTCCAGGACCTGCACGACGAGCAGGACGCCGACCGTGGCCACGGTCACGGCGAGTAGCGGCATCTCGCGCCCGGCGAGGGCGATGACCAGCAGGGCGGCCACCACACCGGCGATCATGACCAGGTGTACGTTTCCGGTGAGGGTGCCGTACCGGACGGGATCGCGCTCGTCGATGACGGCGCCCAGGTACCGGCCGGCCGGTGCGACGTACAGCCGGCCGATCAGCACCGCCGCGGCGAAGACCAGCAGGAACGCGGCGGACTACACCGCGGCCAGGTCGGTCCCCGAGTACGCCAGTCCCGCGGTGATGGGCGGTGCGGGCGGCCCCGGCGAGACTCACGTCGGCAAGCAGGACGAGCGAGAGCTGCCGCAGCGCGAGGACGAAGGCGAGGTCGAGGAAGAGTTCCAGGAACGATGCCTGCGGCGGCTCGTCGCGGCGTCGCAGCAGCGCGGCCGGACTGCTCGACAACGCGGCTCCTCCCGGCGCTTCCCCCGCCTTCATCGCCCGCCCTGCCCCGGGACCTGTCCGGCGGGCTCGGCCACGAGTCGCTCGTGAGGCTCCGGGACGCTCTCCTCCCGCAGGTAGTACCCAAGGATCGCGAGGTGGCGAACCGACTGCGTTACGGCGTCAAGGGCGAGGACCTCCTACTGGTCCCGCGCCTCACCGACCATGGATTCGCCGGCGGCGCGACGGAGCCAGCGGTGCCGGGGGAGGTCCTCGTGGGCCGGCGCGCCCTGCCGGACCCGCTCGGCCGAGCGCACCGTCGGCTGGGGCGGCACCCGGGGCGCCTCCTCGCTCTCCGTGACCAGGGCCTCGGTCTCCTGGACCAGATAGTGCGGCCGGCGCTTGGTCTCGTAGTAGATCCGGCCGATGTACTCCCCGATGACCCCCAGGATCGTCATGTGGATGCCGCCGAGACCGATCACGCTGACGATGATGGTGGTGTAGCCGGGTACGTCGATCCCCTTGCTGACGGCGTCCGCGACCACCCAGGCCATGTAGACCACCGCGATCAGCGTGAGGAACAGGCCGGCGTAGATCGCCAACCGCAGCGGCCGGTTGTTGAACGACAGCAACCCGTCGAACGCGTAGTTGAAGAGCTTGCCGAACGTCCACCTGCTGCGGCCCGCCTGGCGGGCCTCGTTGCGGTGCGCGACCACCACCGTCCTGAACCCGATCCAGGAGAACAGCCCCTTGGAGAACCGGTTGTACTCGGGCATCGCCAGCACCGCGTCCACCGCGAGCCGGGAGAGCAGCCGGAAGTCACCCGCCCCGTCCAGCAGCCGCACGTCGATCCACCAGTTGACCACCCGGTAGAAGGACCGCGAGGCCAGGGTTCGCAGGAACCGGTCGCCGCGCCGGTCCCGGCGGACAATCACCTGGTCGAAGCCCTGCCGGTACAGCGCCACCATCTCGGGCAGCAACCGGGGCGGGTGCTGAAGGTCGGCGTCCATGATGACGACCGCGTCCCCCGTGGCCCGCTCCAGGCCGGCCATCATCGCCGCCTCCTTGCCGAAGTTCCGGCTCAGCGACGTGTACCGCACGGCCGGATCCGTGGCGGCGAGCCGGCGCAGGGCCGCGAGGGTGCCGTCGGAGCTGCCGTCGTCGACGTACACCATCTCGATGTCCACGTCGGACATGTCCACGACAGCGGCGGTCACGGCCGCGTGCAACCGCTCCACCGACGCTTCCTCGTTGAAGCAGGGCACCACCAGTGACAGGCGCACGTCGTCACTCCGCCCGGCCCGTACCGGCGACACCCCGACCGGCGCCGGGGCGCCCCGCGCTCACCCGGTCACAGGTGGTAGACCAGCACGCCATCGATGTCCTCCCGGGTGATGCCCAGCCCGTCGATCGGCCGGGCCGCGATGCCCTCCCACGGCGTCCCGGCGGCCCAGCCCGGCAGGGCCACCACCGACCGCACCCCGATGCTCCGCAGGTACGCCACGCTGCCCGGATCGGGGAAGGCCGCCGTCGCGGCCCGGGTCTGTGCCTGGGTGACGGGCTCGAATCCGGCCAGCCCGTTCGTCACCCGGGGGAACCCGTCGGTCGTCCACAGCATGAAGATCAGGTCGACCGCGCCGCCGGCCGGCAGCACGAGCATCGGCTCCGTCGCGGTACGCATCGCGGCCGGTGGCGTGGGCACCACCGGGTGCGGCGTCCGGTTGACCCCCTCCACTGCGACCAGGGCCAGCGGCACGAGCAGGACCACCGGCGTCAGGAGCCGGAGCCAGCCGCGGGGCGACCACCGCCGCACCGCCCCGGCGAACACCGTCACCGTCCCCGCCGCCAGCACCGCCAGCAGCAGGCTCGTCCAGTGCATCATCCGGCCCGGCGTGCGCAGCGCGTCCCATCCCGGCAGGTGCTTGGACAGCGTGAGGTAGCCGGGGTCGCCGTCGCCGCCGAGGGTGGCGCCGAGGCCCAGCAGCACCGTGCCGAGCACGCCGAGCCCCAACGCGATCCGGTGGCGGGCCGGATACACCGAGACGAACATCCCCGCCGCGGCCAACGCGAGCAGGGTCATTCCGGGCAGCAACGCCATCTCCGGCGGCCAGGACAGCTGTTCCCGGGCCGCCGCGTGCCGCTCGCCCCACAACCACGAATCCGCCGGTGCGGTGACGAGCCCGATCGGCGGCGGCGAGAACATCTCCGTCCAGGCCAGCGTCCGCTCGGCCTGCGGGTTGAGGTCGACGACCCGCAGGTAGACCAGGCCCAGCAGCAGCGTCGCCGCGCCGAAGACGGACCCGCCGGCCAGGTCCGCGACCAGCAACCGCCGGCCGAACTCGGGCCGGCGCCTCCGCCGCCACCACGACCACCCGTAGCAGCCGGCCGCGACCAGTACGGCGGCCAGCAGGAAGTACACCAGCGGCAGCCCGATGCCGAAGCCCAGGCTGACCTGCCAGGCGGCGACGAGCCACCCCGCCAGCGCCCAGCCCGGCCGCCGCCGCTCCGGCCGGTACCCGTACCGCAGCGACCATCCGTGGCCGCGGGCCAGCATCGCCAGGCACAGGGCGATCCCACCGCTGGACAGGATGTTCAGGTGACCGGAGTGCGCCAACCGCCACGGCGCGAACGCCCACGCGACCCCGGCGACCGCCCCGCCCAACCGGCCCGCCCCGAGCTGCCGGGCCAGCGCGTACGCCCCGACGAACGCCAGCGCGTGCAGCAGCACGTACATCACGTTGTACCGGACGAGGGCGGCCTCGAAGCCCGAGCCGAGCATCCCCACCGGGGCGTACCCGAGCAGGGTGTCGCTGTAGGCGAACGTGTACGTCTCGGGGAAGAACGTGTTCGAGTGCCAGAGGCCGGCCGGGTTGTTGAGCACGGCGTGCCCGGCCCAAGCCATCTGCCACGCCTGCAACGTCGGGTCGCCGATGTCACCGGGGACGGTGCTCGCCGGATGCCGGATCGTCGGCCAGGTCAGCACCACCGCCAGCAGCACCCCGCCGAGCACCGCCAGCGTCCACTCGTGTCGCAGCCAACGCCACCGGTCCCACCTGCCACGGCGCCCGGCGGCGGGGGCCTGGTCGTGGTCGGCGATCTCGGTGGACGTTCGGGCGTCCGTGGACCCGGTGGTCATGAAGATAGATGATTCACGATGCGCGGCGCGGTGTCGATCCGCGGTCCGAGATGTGGGCTCGCGCCGGCCCGGAACGTCGACCGGGTGCGGCGGGGGCGCCGGGTCGCGCCGCCCGCCGCCCCCGTTCACCGGTCGGACGCCGGCTCGGACCGTCGCGACGTAGGGGTCATCCGCACCAGCCCGCCCTGTTGTCCCCGGCGTTGGAGTCCGTCGGCGGGTAGTAGATGTTGCCGATGACCCAGATGCACCTTCCGCTGGCGTAGGCCGTCACCGGACCGGCGTAGTACCGGTAGGTGCCGTGGTCCCGGTCGTCCGCCGCCAGCAGCCGGCAGTTGCTGGTGCCGGACGAGCAGACCCACAGCTCGACCGACATGACCTTGCTGACGCCCCAGGTGTTGGCGCTCGACACGGTCCGGGCGCAGTTGTAGCCGCCGCTGTAGTAGATCTCCACGTACCCGTACCTCGTCGAGCCGTTGATGGCCACGTCCCCGTACAGGTCGAATCCGCCGATCCTGGAACCCGAACAGGTGCCGGTCGCGGCCCGCGCCGGCGGGCTGGGGAGAAACGCACTCCCGGCTGCGATGAGGACGAGCGCGGCGAGCATCGCCAGGATTCGCGATCGCGAGGTGCTCAAGGTGCCTCCGTTCTCTCGGTGTCGCGCCGCGCTGAGCGGCGCGTATCGCCCGACCCGCCGCACCCCGGCGGGCGGCGACGTGGCCGCGTACGTCGAGGGCGGGGCGGTTCGAGACCGGCACAGTCAACGCCGTCCACACCCGGCGGCCGAGTGATTCGAACTGCTTCGAATCACTCGGCCGAGCCGACAGGCGCCGTTGCCGGACGTTGCCCGCCGCGCCGGCGTCGACGGGGGGACATATCGTCGGTGCGGTGATCACCATCCGATCCGAGGTGCGGGCGCCGGCCGGCACCCGACTGCGTCGAGGGCGGGGGCTGCCGCGATGAGCGGCCCGTCCCGCATCCTGATCTACGCGGTGTACGGCGCGGGCAAGTCGACCCTCGCGGCGCGGCTGGCCGAGCGCCTCGGGTTGCCGTGGTACCCGGTCGACGACCTGCTCTGGCAGCCCGGCTGGGTCGAGGTGCCGCTCGCGCGGCAGCGCAGCCGGATCGAGGAGATCTGCCGACGCGACCGCTGGATCCTCGACGGGGCGTACCACGGGTGGCGGGATGTGCCGCTGGCCCGCGCTGACCTGGTCGTCGGCCTGGACTACCCCCGGTGGCGCTCCTTCTGGCGGCTGCTGCGCCGCACCGTCCGCCGGCTGCTGACAGGGGAGGAGATCTGCAACGGCAACCGCGAGTCGCTGGGCAGCGTGCTGTCCCGGGACTCGATCCTGGTGTGGCACATCTGCGCGTTCGGTCGGGCCCGGCGGCGGATGCGGGCCTGGCAGGCCGATCCGTCCGGGCCGCCGGTACTGCTGTTCCGCTCCCCAGCGGCCCTGGAGCGCTGGCTGGCGGGTCTGCCCCGTCGGTGAGGTCGCCGGCGCTCCCCGGTGCCGGGTTCGCCGTCCTTCGGCGATCGGCGGACCGGTGATCCGGGTCCCTTCCGTCCGTTGAAGTTTTCTGCCAGGATGCATCGATACATGGAAGACTTTCTTCCTTGCGGGGTGCTCGTCCGCCGGGCTGGCGGCGGCCACCCTGCCCGCCGCCGCGACCCTCGTCGGGCCTGTGCCGCTGGTGTGGGCCGCGTCCATCCTTCGGGAGGAAAAGTGCTGACCAGGAGAAACCTGCTGACCACCGCCGCTGCTGTCGCGGTCGGGTCGGCGGTCACGGGGCAGGCCGCCCAGGCGGCCCTTCCCGTGGTGGACATGGAGGCGCTCATCAAGGCCGCACAGATCGATCCGCGTCGGGCGGACACGGCGATCACCGTCGGCAGCAGGGAGAGTGTCCTGCAGGTGGAGCGCGCCCTGCAGGCCCGGGGATTCCTCGCCGCCACGTACGTCGACGGTCACTTCGGCACCAGCACCGTCGCGGCCTACGCCGCCTACCAGCGCTCGCTGGGATACTCGGGCCTCGACGCCACGGGCCTTCCCGGCCAGACCTCGCTGCGGCTGTTGGGCGAGCAGCGTTTCACGGTGACCCGGGTGCTGTCGCCGGGCAGCGTCGTGGCCTTCCGCGGTGTGCAGGTGAACACGCGTACCAGGGCCATGTTGCTGGAGGCCGAGCGGCTGCTCGGCGCGCAGTTGACCATCACCCAGGGCTCGTACAACGTCAGCAACCCGGCCTCTGCCGGCACCCATGACGGGGGCGGGGCCCTGGATCTCTCCGTCAGTGGCATGTCCACCACCTACCGGACCAACGTCGTGCGACAACTGCGCCGGGTGGGCTTCGCGGCCTGGCTGCGCACGCCGGAGCAGGGAAACTGGCCCTACCACATCCACGCCATCGC
This sequence comes from Micromonospora sp. URMC 106, assembly GCF_051386395.1. NCBI lineage: Bacteria > Bacillati > Actinomycetota > Actinomycetes > Micromonosporales > Micromonosporaceae > Micromonospora > Micromonospora sp. URMC 106. The sequence goes on along the minus strand of NZ_JBPQTP010000004.1, from coordinate 105,866 downwards.
CCTGGCCGACACGGACCAGGCCGTGAACGCGCAGCACCAGGCCGGCGACTACTACCTCGGTCTCAACGGGCTGGCCAACCGGGGCGCCGACGACGGCCCGGCCGTCACCCCGAAGGTGTCCTGGGAGGAGTACCTGCGGACGACCTGATCCGGCCGGTGCCGGGGGAGACAGGTAAGGCGGTCGGCAGGCGAGGCGGTCCCTGCTGGTTTCATCCGGTACGTTCCGGGCATCCGGTGACATGCCGGCCGACATCATGGATCCCCCACTGCCGTCACACCTGCAGCTGGAGATCACCTCGGCGTGCAACCTGCGCTGCATGATGTGCCTGGTGCGGTACCGGCCGCCGGTGAACAAGCTCGCCGGCGCGATGCGACCGGAGCTGTTCCACCGGCTGCTGGGGGAGATGCCGGGGCTGCACCGGTTGACCCTGCAGGGCCTGGGCGAGCCGCTGCTGTCGCCGTACCTCATGCAGATGATCGAGGCGGCCGTCGCGCGGCGCATCACGGTCGGTTTCAACACCAACGCCACCCTGCTCACCCGGCGCCGTGCCGAGGAGTTGGTGGCGAGCGGGGTCGACTGGCTGCACGTCTCGCTCGACGGCGCCCGGGCGACCGCCTACGAGGCGGTCCGCGACGGCGCCGACTTCGACACCGTGGTGGCCAACCTCGCCGGCCTGGTACGGGCCAAGCGGGCCGCGGGCAGCGCCACCCCGTGGCTCCGGGTGGTGTTCGTGGCCATGCGGGACAACGTCACCGAGCTGCCGGAACTGGTGCGCCTGCTCGCCCGGATCGGCGTGGACGAGCTGCACGTGCAGAACCTCTCGCACAGCTTCTCGGACGCCGATCCGGCCGGTCGGTACGACGAGATCCGGCAGTTCACCACCGACCAGGCGCTGTGGGCCGGTACCGATTCCGGCCGCGCCGCCGACGCCTTCGCCGAGGCGGGCCGGGTGGCCCGGGAGCACGGGGTGCGCATCCGTCTGCCGCAGGCCGGCGTTCCGGCCGCCCCGAGCCCGCCGCCGGAGCGAGGATGTTCCTGGCCCTGGGACGCCGCCTACATCACCAGCGCCGGCGTCGTGCAGCCGTGCTGCATGGTGATGGGCGACGACCGGGTTTCGCTGGGCCGGCTGGGTGAGCAGAGCTTCCCGCAGATCTGGCACGGCGAGGCGTACCGCGAGTTCCGCCGGCGCCTCGCCGGTGAGGATCCGCCCGAGGTGTGCCGGGGTTGCTCGCTGTACCGGCGCACCTTCTGACATCTCCGGGGGGCCGGGGTGCTCCCCGGTCTGCGCGCCGGCTGGGTCCTTTCCGCGGCAGCACCCGCGAGGATCCGGCTCAACCCGTCCGGGAGACCGGGGGAAGCTCCGCCGTGTCGGCGCCCGTCGCCGCGGCCGCCTGTCGGTCGTCAGGCGGCCGCGGGGGCGAGATCCAGGTGACCATCACGACCGAGATGATCATGAGAAGGAACCACGACGCGAGCTTGGCCGGCGAGACCGGGTGCCAGCCGCCCAGCTGGCTGGGGTACAGCCAGGCCTGTGACCAGGTGGCGATGTTCTCCGCGAGCCAGATGAAGAGGGCGACGAGGAGAAAGGCGAGCAGGAGCGGCATGCGCAGACGCGACCGGAAGATGCGGAAGTGCATGACACAGCGTCCGAACACGAGCGCGACGACGGCGATGAGCAACCATCGGATGTCGAAGACGTAGTGGTTGGTGAAGAAGTTGGCATAGATCGCGGCGGCCACGACGGCCGTCGTCCAGCGCTTCGGGTAGCGGTCGAAACGCAGGTCGAACAGCCGGTTGACCCGGACCAGGTAGGAGCCGACCGCGGCGTACATGAAGCCGCTGAAGAGGGGCACCCCGCCGAGCCGCAGGACGCCGTCGGGGGCGTAGGACCACGAGCCGATGTGGGTCTTGAACAGCTCCATGGCCGTGCCGACGAGGTGGAACAGGATCACCACCCGCAGTTCGCGCAGGCTTTCCAGGCGTCCGGCCACCATTGCGATCTGGATGCCCACCGCGGCGAGGGTCAGGAAGTCGTTGCGGGCGAACGCCGCGTCCTTCGGATACCAGAGATGCGCCGCGAGGATGACCGCGAGCATCGCCCCACCGAACACGCACGCCCAGGCCTGTTTGAGCCCGAAGACCGCGAACTCGGTCAGCCAGGCGGCCGGTCCGCGCCGGGGCAGCCGCGCCAGGATCGCGCGGAAGCGGGCATCGATCGCACGTTCGGCCGTGGTCAGGGCGGCCGGTCCGGACGGGGTACGCATCGCCCCGACGCTAGCGTGCCGGCAGGTCGAGCCGGCACGACCGCGTCGCGGTGCGGCGCCTGCTCGCACCCCGGCGACCACGGGGCCGCGATCCGGGTGGACGGTGGAGCGGCCGCGTGGGCCTGCGACCATGCCGAGCGGCGTGCCCGCGAACCCGGCCGGGGCGAGGCGGCTCACGCCTCTGCTGCGGCGGGTGCCGGTGCGCCGTCGCGGGAACGCTGGGTCAGGACGACGCAGGCGAGCACCACGGACGCGGCTCCGACCGACGCCGGGGGGACGGCCTCGCCGAGCAGCAGCGCCGACCAGACCAGGGTGAGGACGGGCTGGGTGAGCTGGATCTGCCCGACCTGCGCGATGCCGCCGCGAGCGAGGCCCGCGTACCAGGCGAAGAAGCCCAGGAACATGGAGACCGCGGTGAGGTAACCGAACGCCGCCCAGGAGACGGCGCCCGCGTGCGGCGGGTGGACCGCGGCGGCCACGGCCGTGCTGGGCAGGGTGACGGGCAGCGAGAGCAGCAGCGCCCAACAGATCGTGCGGGCGCCACCCAGCTCGCGGGCGAGCGCGCCGCCCTCGGCGTATCCCAGGCCGCACAGCACGACCGCCGCGAGCAGGTACAGATCGGCGAGGGCCGGGGCGCCGCTCACCGTGCCGCTGACGACCAGGAAGGCCAGCACCGCCAGCAGGCCACCGATGCTCGCGACCCAGAACAGCGGCGGCGGACGTTCTCCGGCGCGTAGCACCGCGAACACCGCGGTCATGGCGGGCAGCACGGTGATGACGACCGCGCCGTGCGCGGAGGTCTGCGTCGTCAGGGCCAGCGAGGTGAGTAAGGGGAAGCCGACGACGACGCCGAGCGCGACGATCGACAGGCGCCGCCACTGGCCGGGGTGGGGTCGCGGCGCGCCCGTGGACCTCAGGTACGCCCAGGCCAGCAGCGCCGCGCCGACGGCCCGGCCGAAGGCGACGAACCAGGGGTCGAGCTCATGCACGGCAACGCGGGTCATGGGCAGCGACATGCTGAAGCCCAGTACGCCCAGCGCTCCGAGGACGAGCCCGAGGGTGCGGTCCGTTGTTACCGTGCTGGTGGCAGTAGCGCTACTCTTCCCTCTCATGGACAACGGTAGCGCAGTCGAGCGCGTCATCCAAGATCTGCGCGGGCTGGTGGCCGGCGCGGATCCCGGGGACCGCCTGCCGTCGGTGCGCGAGCTGACCGCGCGGCACCACGCCTCCCCGGTGACGGTCACCGAGGCGATCCGTCAGCTCGCGGCGCAGGGGCTGGTCGAGGCGCGGTCGGGCAGGGGTACGTTCGTGGCCGCCGCGCCCACGCGGCAGCGCGTGTCGGACCTGTCCTGGCAGACGGTCGCGCTCGGCCCCCGCCCAGCGGGCGAGGAGGACATGCAGGCGTTACTGGCGTTACCGCCCGCAGGCGCGATACCGCTGTCCGGCGGCTACCTGGACCCGGATCTCCAGCCGGCCGCCGCGCTCGGCGCCGCGCTCGCCCGAGCCGCGCGGCAGCCCGCGTCGTGGCAACGCGGTCCGGCCGAGGGGCGGGAGGACTTGCGCGCCTGGTTCGCCCGCGAGACCGGCGGCGGGCTGAGCGCGAGCGACGTGGTGATCTGCCCGGGCGGGCAGGCCGCGCTCTCCTCCGCGCTCCGCGCGCTCGCCGCCGCGGGGGACACCCTGCTCGTCGAGTCGCCGACCTACCTGGGCGCGCTGGCCACGGCCCGCGCGGCCGGGCTGCGTGTGGTGCCCGTTCCCGCCGACGCCGACGGCGTGCGCCCCGACCAACTGACCGCCGCGTTCGCCCGCACCGGCGCCCGGTTGTTCTACTGCCAGCCGCTGCACGCCAACCCCACCGGCGCGACCCTGGCGGCCCACCGCCGCGCCGACGTCTCCGCCGCCGTACGCGACGCCGGGGCCTTCCTGATCGAGGACGACTACGCCCGGGACCTCACCGTCGACGGCGAAGCCCCCGCCCCGCTGGCCGCCGACGACCCCGACGGACATGTCATCTACCTGCGCTCCCTGACCAAGTCCGCCGCGCCCGGGCTCCGCGTCGCCGCGATCGGCGCCCGCGGCCCGGCCGGCGCCCGGCTGCGGGCGGCCCGGCTGCTCGACGACTTCTTCGTGGCCGGCCCGCTGCAACAGGCCACGCTCGAGTTCGTCACCTCGCCGGCCTGGGCGCGGCACCGGCGGGCCGTGCGCGCCGCGCTGCGGGCGCGGCGCGGGGCGCTGCTGGCCGCGCTGGCGCGGCACCTGCCCCACCTCGCCCCGCCGGCGGTTCCGCGAGGCGGCCTGCACCTGTGGGTCCGCCTGCCCGACGGCACCGACGACGTCGCACTGGCCGCCGCCGCGGCCACCGAAGGCGTCGTGGTCTTTCCCGGGCGGCCGTGGTACGCCGCCGAACCCCCGGCGCCGCACCTGCGCCTCACCTACGCCGCCGCGCCACCGGACCTCATGGACGAGGCCGTCCGCAGGCTCGCCCGCGCCCTGAGCAGCCGAACGGCATCCGCCTGAGCTTCGCCCTCCGCGGCACAGTCGCTCACCGCCGCCGCGAGCACGTCCGCACGGGCACGGGTAGCCCGCAGGGTGCGCACGGTCCGCGGGAGCCGGCGGGGAGCCGCGCCGAGCCGGGCCAACCTGACGGCGGCCCGGCTCGACGTCGCGGCTCGCGCCGGCGACGGGGACCGGGGGGTCAGCGCAGGCGGGCCTCGATGGCCTCGATGATCCGTGGGCGCAGTTCCGCGGCGCGGATGACGGCGTCGACGGAGCCGACCTCGACGGCGCGCTGGATGTTGTGTACCCGGTCGAACTCCGCGGCCACCTCGCCGAGCTTCTCCGCGCGGACCGCCGAGCGGAGCTCGTCGAGCTCCGCGGTCAACGCGGCGCGGTCGGCGCCGGAGGCGGCCGCGACGCGGGCCTCCAACTCCCGCACGCGCGGGTCAGCCGCGGTACGGGCGTTGACGTCGCCGGAGAACACCACCGCCGCGGCGGGGGCGCCGCCGAGCACCGAGGCGAACGAGCCTTCCAACGCGAGCACGGTCATGTTCGGGTTCAGCGCCTTGGAGAACACCACGAACGCGCCGCCGTGGTACCGCGAGATCACGCAGAACACGATGGGCCCGCGGAAGTTCACGATGGCGCGGCCGATCTCGGCGCCGTACTCCAGTTGCAGCTTCCGCATCGACTCCGGCGAGCCGTCGAAGCCCGACAGGTTCGCCAGCACCACCACCGGCCGGTTGCCGCTGGCCGCGTTGATCGCCCGCGCGGCCTTCTTCGACGACCGCGGGAACAGGGTGCCCGCGGTGTAGGTGTCCGGGCCGTCGGTGGGCGGGAAGCCGCGTCGCGGCACCGACCGTGACTCGATGCCGAGCAGGCACACCGGCATGCCGCCGAGGTGCACGTCCTGCACCACGGCGGTCTCCGCGTCGGCCATGCCCGCCCAGCGTTCCAGCACCGGGTGGTCCTGGTCGGAGAGCGCCCGCATCACGGTACGGATGTCGAACGGCTTCTTGCGATCCGGGTTGGCCTCGGCGGAGAAGATCTCGCCGACGGTGGTGAAGTCGCTGCCCGCCATGGCGTGCGGGAAGTCGGAGATGTCGCGGTCGGCGGGATCGGTCGTGGTCGCCCGCCGGGGCGCCTCCTCGCCGGGCGCGACATACGTGTGGTCGTAGTACGACATCAGCACGTCCCGCGCGGCGACCAGGTTCGGCGCCCAGTACTGCGCCTGCCCGTTCGGGCCCATCACCCGGTCGTAGCCGCCGATGCCGAAGTTGTCCTCGGCCGACACGCCGCCGGAGAAGTCCAGCGACTGCTTGCCGGTGAGCACCATGGCCGAGTCCGGCGTCATCACCAGGATGCCCCTGGTGTGCATGAGCATCGTCGCCTCGGCGTTCCAGTACGGCTGGGCCCCGACGTTGATGCCGGCGACCACGATGTTGATCTCGCCGCCGTCCTGGGTGAACTCGACGATCCGCTTGAGCGCCGCGGCCACCCAGTCCATGTTCTCCGTGCCGGACTCCATCGAGATCCGCGCGCCGGAGGAGAGCGCGTACCACTCCAGCGGCACCCGCAGCCGCTCGGCCAGGTCCAGCGCGGCGATCACGCGGCGGCACTCCGGCTCCGACAGCGCTCCCAGCGACTTCGTCGGGTCGCCGAGCAGCACGACCCGGGTGACGCCCTCCGGGTGCCGCGGGGTCGGGGTGGTGACCACGCCCGCGACGATCGCCGCCGTGTTGCGGCCCTTGGGCCGGTCGACCGGCACCAGCGCGTGGTTCGCGTCGAGGTCGTGCTCGACGAAGTCGCCGAGCAGGCCGGTCAGCTCGTACGGGTACACCGTGTTGCGGCTGCTCGCGCGCAGCACCTTCTGCCGGTAGTCGTCGAGCGGCTCGATCGGCTCGTCCGACGGCTCGCCGACGGTCAGCTCGGCACCGCCGGTGGCGTCGAAGGAGATGCGCACGGCCATCTTGGTCAGCTCGCCGGTCCTCCGGTCGCGCTGCCGCGCGATGAACAGGATCTCCTCCAGCCCGGCACCCGCGGTCGTCGGCCGCACGCGCCCGGCGATCATCTCCAGCTCCGCGCGGGTGAGCTCGCTCGGCGGCCAGACGTAGACCACGATGCGGTTGGTGGGTAGGCGCTTCTTCGACGGTCGCCGCGACTGGGCGCGCCGGATGGAGTCGAGGCAGGTGGCGATCGTGTCCTCGGCCGTCGGCAGGGCGACCAGCCTGCCGTCGTGCTCGCGCAGCTCGGTCAGGTCGCGTACCTGCGCGAACGCGACGAGCCGGTCGTCCGACGGGTTCTCCCGCGCCACGCACTGGAACAGGTAGACCTCCTCGTCCGACGACGGCAGCCGGGTGAGGTCGAACTTGCGCAGCCGCTCCAGCTGCATCCGCTGCGCGATGTAGGGGTGCAGGCCGCGAACCAGCCGCTCCTCCGTCATCCCGGCGGTCGACGGGCGGAACGTGAAGTGGTGGTGCATCACCGCGCCGCTGCGGCCCGCGACGGTGGTGGTGAGTCGGCGGACCTGGTTCGGCAGGGGGTGGGCGCTGACGACCTCGTGCAGCGCGGCCGCCATCGCCTCGGAGCCCTCCGGCTGGTTCTCCCAGGCCAGATAGATGTCGGCGTCGACGGCGTCCTCGCCGCCCGCCAGCTCCGCGAGCCCGCGCAGCGCGCTGCCCAGCGCGTCGAACTTCACCGCGGCGGAGACCACACACGAGTCCGCCCGCTCGGCGACCACGAAGGTGCAGCCCGCGACCTCGCGGGTGCGGACGCTGGTGAGGCCCTTGTTGCCGTAGTACCGCCGGGTCAGCACTTCCAGCATGACCGTGTGGTCCAGGGCGTCGCGGACGAGCCGCTGGCCGAGCAGCCGCACCAGGGGCTCGGTGCTGCGCACCATCTCGGCGATGCGTTCGGCGCGGTCCGGCGCGTCCGGGTGCGCGTCCAGGTGGCGCAGGTGCTTGCGGACGCCCGCGTAGACGCGGGCTCGGTTGCGGCGGAGCAACGGCTGGCCCAACCAGGCGAACACCACGCCGCGCGCGAGGTCGGCGACCACGGGGAAGCGGACCTGCGTCGCGGCCACCAGTCGCTCCAGCGCCAGACCGGCGGGCTCACGCAGCGCCTCGTCCGGCGGCGGCTCCCGCAGCCAGGCGCGCAGCAACGTCGCGACGACCGTCGCGTCGGCGGACGCGCGTTGCTGGGCGAGGAAGATCCGGAACACCGCGGCCTCGAGTTCGGGGGAACGCTCCAGGTCGGTGACGCCGTAGTGCCCGAGCGCCTTGGCGAGCTTGGCCTGGAACGACTCCGGCAGCCCGGCCCGCTCCACGTCGAGGCACTGCAGGTAGGTGTGGAAGTACTCGCGGGCGCTGTAGACGTGGCCGCCACCACCGCCGTCCTCGCCCGCCGGCCGGTTGCGGCTCAGCTCGGCGAGGTCGGCGAACACGTCGACGAGTTCGAACTCCTCGGCCAGCGGTCGGTAGCCGTCCTCGGTGGCCGCCCGGCGGGCGGCGAGGTAGTCGTCGAGCGTCCGGCGGTCGTCGTGCGGGTCGACGTCGAAGCCCAGTAGCAGGCTGCGCAGGTCCTCCTGGCCGCGCGTGAGGCGTTCCAGCGCCGGAACCTCCCCGGTCGCGGCGGGCAGGTCCAGCTCGACGGACTCGGCGGCCGAGGTGTCCTCGGCGTCGGCGTCGTCGGCGAGCGGCTCCAGTCGCAGCAGCGGGGCGCCGGTCTCCACCTGGCTGCCCACGGACACGGCGCATTCCCTCAGCCGCGCCCGGAACGGCGCCCGCAGCACCGTCTCCATCTTCATGCTCTCCAGCACCAGCACCGGCGCGCCCGCCGCGACCTCGGCGCCGACCTCCAGCGGCGTGGCGACGACCAGCGCGGGCGCGGGGGAGCGGACGACGCCGCCCTCGTCGCGGCTGACCCGGTGCGTCACACCGTCCACCTCGACCAGGTGGACCGGCCCGTGCGTGCCGGTGAGCAGGCGGTACCGGATGCCGTTGACGACGATCTGCCCGGTGTGCCGGTCGAAGCGCTCGAGCTCGACGTCGGCGGTGCGGACGTCGCCTCCGGCTTCGAGGCCCACCCGGAACCGGTGCGCGCCGACCCGTGCGACGCGCACGCGGTAGCCGACGCCACGCAGCTTGAGGTCCAGCGGCCGGCCGCTCTTGTGCTGCACCTGCGGGCGTCCGCCGAACGCCGTGGACAGCAACCGCTGCCGCTCGGCGCGTTCCTCCTCCTCGTACGCCTCGATGGCGGCCGCCGCCAGCGCGACGGCGGAGTGCCGGTTCGAGACGAGCCTGCCCTCGCCGCGGACCCGGTCGATCCAGCCGGTGTCCGCGCTGGCGTCGATCACCTCGGGCTGGTCGAGCAGGTCGAGCACGAAGCTCTTGTTCGTCGCGCCGCCCTCGATGATCACCGTGGTCTCGGCCATCGCCCGGCGCAGCCTGCCGAGCGCCTCGTCACGGTCGCGGCCGTAGGCGATGATCTTCGCGATCATCGAGTCGAAGTCGGCGGGAATGGTGTCGCCCTCGCTGACCCCGGTGTCCACCCGGATGCCCGGCCCGGCCGGCAGGTCCAGCCGCGCGATGCGGCCGGGGGAGGGCGCGAAGTCGCGGTCGGGATCCTCGGCGTTCAGCCGGGCCTCGATGGCGTGCCCGCGTTCCGCCGGCGGCTCGCCTTCGAGCCGGCCGCCGGCCGCCACCCGGAGCTGCGCCTTGACCAGGTCGAACCCGGTGGTGCACTCGGTGATCGGGTGCTCGACCTGCAGGCGCGTGTTGACCTCGAGGAACGCGAACAGCTTGTCGCCCGGATGGTAGAGGAACTCGACGGTCGCCGCGCCGCGGTAACCGACCGCGACGGCCAGGCGTTCGGCCGACGCCTTGAGCTCGGCCGCCTGCGCGGGGTCGAGCACCGGCGAGGCCGACTCCTCGATGACCTTCTGATTGCGTCGCTGCACCGAGCAGTCGCGGACGCCGAGCGCCCACGCGGTGCCCTCGCCGTCCGCGATCACCTGCACCTCGACGTGCCGGGCGCCGGTGACCAGACGCTCCAGGAACACGACGCCGCTGCCGAACGCCCGCGCGGCCTCCTGGCTGGTGCGCTCGTAGGCGTCGGCGAGCTCGACCTCGTTGGTGATCACGCGGATGCCGCGCCCGCCGCCGCCCGCGGTCGCCTTCAGCATCAGCGGGTAACCGATCTCGGCCGCCGCCGCCAGGGCGGCGTCCAGGGTCTCGACCGCGCCGCGGCTCCACGGCGCGACCGGCACGCCGACCTCCTCGGCGAGCAGCTTCGCACCGATCTTGTCGCCGAGCCTGCGCATGGCCTCCGCGCTGGGGCCGACGAAGGTGACCCCGACCTTCTCGCACAGCTCCGCGAACGCCGGGTCCTCCGCCACGAAGCCCCAGCCGACCCACGCGGCGTCGGCGCCGGTCTCCACCAGCGCGCGCTCCAGCACCTTCAGGTCGAGGTACGGGCGCGCGAACGCCGGACCCAGCTCGTAGGACAGGTCCGCTTCGCGGACGAAGGTGGCCGTGCGGTCGACGTCGGTGTGCAGGGCGACGGTCTCGATCCGCGTCCCCGTCTCCGCGGCCAGGTCCCGTACGGCGTGAATGAGCCGCATGGCGGCCTCACCACGGTTGACGATGGCGACACGACTGAACACCCGACCGAGCCTTCCTGTGGACCAACGATGTGCGCGCCGCGACACGGCGGCCTCTGGCAGTGTTCACCATTCCGCCGGCAACTGAGAACCCCTGCTTCGCCGATCCACCGGCTCGCAGCGCCGTGCCGCAGCTCCAACCGGTCAGGGTACGGGAGCCGGTCGGCGGGCCGGGCGGCGCGCGGCGCCGCCGTGGTCAGTGCGGCTGCTCGGCGAGGTTCCGGATGCCCCGCAACGTGGCGGTCATGCCGTCGCGCAGGGCGGTCAGCCGATGTTCGATGATCTGCTCCTCGTTCTCGGGGGCCCGGTCGATGAACAGGCTGAGCCCGGTGCGGCCGGGGCCGATCCGTACGAGGTGCGACAGCCGGCAGCCGTCCTCCTCCGGGTTGAGCCGGAACTGCCAGGTGGCGGCCGGGTACGCCAGGTCGACGGGACCGCCGCCGAAGCGGTCGTCCGGGTCGAGCACCACCCAGCCGAAGACCTCCGGCTCGTCGAACCGCACGACCTGCGAGACGGTTCGCCACTCGCCCAGCAGGGGGTGGTGGTTGTGCCCCTCGAACCGGGCGCCGAGCGCTGGCCCCCGGTCGCCGTCCAGCCAGCGCACCCGGCGCAGCTCCGGACTGAACCGCGCGGGCAGCTCGATGTCCGTGACCAGTCTCCACACCCGGGCCGGATCGGCCGCCAGGTGGAGGTCGCACTCGACAGTCGGACCGTCGACGTAACGCACGGCACCCTCCTTCGTCCTCGTCCTCGGCACTCCGGATCCTCCCACCGCACCCGTCGCCGCGTGGATCGACGTCGGTGATTCGATGTCGGCGGCGACTACGCGGCGATGGGTACTGTGACCGAAAGGTCACCGGACGGTCGGGAGGTCGTGGTGCGGGTGCGGATCGCCGTGGACGGCGGCGAGGAGATCCACACGCTGTATGTCTGGCTACGGTCCGATCTGGAGCTGGCGCGGGGCGCCGAGGTGTGCGCGGTCGCGACGGACCCGACCCGGATGGGCGCGCTGGAGGTCATCGACATCGTGCTCACCCAGGCCACGAGCCTGTCCGCGCTCGCCCTCGCCGTGGCCTCCTGGCGGCAGTCCCGCTCCCGGCCGGAGCCCGTCACGATCACCCGGCCGGACGGCGGGACACTGACCATCGGCGACCCGCGGCAGGTGGACGCCGAAGTCATCCGGGCCTTCCTGGCCGACGACGCCACCGGCCCGGGCGAGGGTCCACGGCAGGTCGGGTGATGGGCCGTCTGTCGGACCCGGCCGAGTCGCGCGCGGTCCTGATCGGCGTCTCGCGATACCAGCAGATGGACGAGTTGCCCGCCGTGGCCGCCAACGTCACGACGCTCGCCGGGCTGCTGACCGATCCGACGGTGTGGGGCCTGCCGGCGGCCAACTGCGCCGTCGTGCTCGATCCGTCGTCGAGCGTGGAGATCCTGGAGCCGATCCACGAGGCCGCCCGATCCGCGCGGGACGCGCTCGTCGTCTACTTCGCCGGCCACGGACTGCTCGACCAGCACTCGCGGCTGTATCTCGGCCTTCCGCAGGGCAGCCCGGCGCGCCTGCACCACGCCGTGCACTTCGACGAGATACGCCGGGAGGTGGTGCTGACCGCTCGTCGGTGCCGGGCGAAGGTCGTCATCCTCGACTGCTGCTACAGCGGCAAGGCCATGACCGGCTACATGTCGGCCCGTACCGCCGACCCCCCGGTGGTCGACGGCGCCTACCTGATGACGGCCACCGCCGAGGGGACCCTGGCCGTGGCCCCGCCCGACGCGGACTACACGGCGTTCACCGGGGCGCTCGTGGAGACGCTGCGTGACGGGGTGCCGGATGGTCCCGACCCACTCGACATGGAGACGCTGTTCGGCCACGTCGAGCGGAAGTTGAGCGACCGCGGCCTGCCGACGCCGCAACGCCGCAGCCGCAACGAGGGGCACCGGATAGCCATCGCCCGCAATCGCGCCCCCACCGCCGTACCCGCCCCGCGGGTTCCGTCGGCGCCGTCGCGACACCCGGCGCGGCTCGCCGCCGCCGGCGGCGCGGCGGCGCTGCTCCTGCTGGTCCTGCTGCTCGCCGCGCAGCAGGTGGGGATGTTCTCCGACGCGCGCGAGCGGGGTCGCCAGGTGCCGGACCTCGGGAAGGCGCCGTCAGCGACCGGCGTCGGGACAGCGACTCCCACACCGACCCGCGGACAAATGTCGCCGACGACGTCGAGCCCGGCCCCCGTCCCCGGGCCGAACCAGCCCGACCCCGCGCTGAACCAGCGGGTGACCGTCGGTGTCGGCGACACCGGCCGCACCTCCGACGGGACGGTGGATGTCGGCGTGACCTACAACAGCCAGGACGGCATCGGCTTCTTCGTGTTGACGTCGGCCCTCAACTGCACCGTCAACGGCTCGACCGTCGGCGACTCGGTCGTCGTCCCCGAGCTGTCGGGCAGCTGGATCAGGGTTGTCGTCCTCAGGTCCATCCACCCGACCGTCGACGCGCGGGATCCCACCTTCGACATCCCGGTGGTCTTCTCGATCACCCGAGGCACCGGCGCCAAGCCCAAGAGCGTGCCCTGCGGATAGGTTCGGCCTGACCGTCCGCGGCACCAACAGCTCTAACGGGTGCGACGGCGACGCGGCCCGGCACGCGGGCACCCGTGGGTGGGGCAAGGCGCGGGGGAGGTGCCGCGGAGACCCGGGTGGCCCGGGTCTCCGCCGACGGGGTGGTGACGCCCCGTCCCCGGCGCCCTCCGAGCAGCGCTACGGTGTCGTGAGTCCGAGGCTGATCGTCCTGGTCAACGTGGCGTTGTCGTCGTCGCCGTCCAACGACCAGACCATCGCTCCGGCCAGGCCGGCCCGCCGGATGTACAGGGTCTTCTGCAGCACGACCGCTGGATCGTCGTACGTCCAGAACGTCGTGCCGTCGAACAGCCAGGCGTGCCCGGCACGAAGGTCGCGGTGGACGGTGAAGCCGCTGCCGGCCAGGGTCCTGAGCCGCCGGTAGTCCTCGTACCCGGCCTCGAAGGTGGCCGGCGCGGGCCCGGCCGCGGGCTGGAACAGGCCGTTGCCACCCCCGGCGACGCCGGTCCAACCCCGACCGTAGTAGGGGATGCCCAGGACCAGCTTGTCGCGCGGGGCGCCGCGGGCGATCCAGCCGTCGATCGCCACCTCGACGGAGAAGTCCGGGCTGTCCGGCGCTCCCGCCGGCACGCGCAGCGCCGACTGCTGGTTGGTCACCGCGTCCCAGCCGCCGTGGAAGTCGTATCCCTGCACGGTGGCGAAGTCCAGGTACCGGAAGATCTTGCGACCCTCGTACCCGGCGTCCATGGTCGCCGGGTTGGCCGGCAGGAAGGCGGTCAGCGGGTAGTGCTTGCGGGTCTCGCGGCCGTACGCGTCGAGTTGCCGGCGGAACTCGGCGAGCAGCTTGGTGAAGTTCTGGCGGTCCTCCGGGCGGACCACGTTGCCCGGCTCGCCCGGCCAGTTCGGCCACTCCCAGTCCAGGTCGATGCCGTCGAAGACGCCGGCGGCGGCCCCCGGGCCGCCGCTGCCGCCGTCCAGGACGGGGAGGTTGCCCTTGAGGTAGAGATCGATGCAGGAGGCGACGAACGCCCGGCGGGAGGCGTCGGTGCGGGCGGCGTTCGAGAAGTACGTCGACCAGCTCCAGCCGCCCAGTGAGATCAGCACCTTCAGGCCGGGGTGCTTGGCCTTGAGCTTGGCCAGTTGGCCGAGGTTGCCGTTGAGCGGCTCGCCCCAGGCGTCGGCGACGCCGTCGACGCTCTCCTCGGCCGGCACGGGACGCTGGTAGTCGGCCCAGGCGTCACCCTCGCCCGGCCCACCGTCGACGTAGCAGCGCCCGTCCTCGCTGACGTTGCCGAAGGCGTAGTTGACGTGGGTGAGGCGGCTTGCCGCACCGGACGTGTCGAGCTTCTTGACCGGGAAGGCCCGGCCGTAGATGCCCCACTGGGTGAAGTAGCCGACGCGGTGGTAACCGGCACGGCGGTCCGGGCTGCCGTCCGCGCTCGCCGCGGTCGGCGGTGCGGCGGTGACCAGTACGGTCGCCAGGGCGACGAGGGCGGTGAGGCGGCGGTGGCGGGATGGTCGCATCGGCACTCCCACGACGAGGGACGGAATTAGTAAAGACACCTTTCTGATTGATGAAGCTAAGCCGACCACGATCGACGGTCAAGGTCCGCCGGCGATCCGCCCACTGTGGGCCGCGCCTGCCGGGGCGCCGGGCCGGGTCGGTGAGGGTCGCGACCGCACCGCCCCGTCGCCGGGTGCGGGCGGGTCCTACCGTGGGGCCTCGCCACCGATCGAGGGAGAGACCGTTGTCGCCGTCGTACCGCCCACCCCGCTGGAGCCACGCCGGCGTGGCCCTGAGCCTGGTCGTCGGGCTCGCCGCCTGCACCCGGCCCCGGGCGGAGCCACCGGAGCCGCCGGGGCCGAGCGTCGAGGTGAGCCAGGAGAGCCTGCGGGGCAGGGGCACCCGACCGGGACCGGAGGGCCCGGAACCGGTTTGGTCGGTGTCGGTCGGCCGCCTCGACCAGCAACTGGCGCAGATCGGCCAGGTGGTCGTCGTGCCCGACGAGCGGGAGCTGCGTGGGGTGGACCGGTCCACGGGGCAGGAGCGGTGGCGCCATCCGGTCTCGACGAGCTACCAGTACGCGGTCGCCGACGGTCTGGTCGTCGTCAGCGCCAGTGACGGAGGGCCGCTGGAGGTGCTCGACCCGGTCACCGGCGCCACCCGCTGGCGGGCCGGGGACACCGAGGACGTCGTCGTCCAGCAACGGGTCGTCTACAACAGGGAGTGCGCCGGCGCCGGGCAGTCGGCGAGGTGTGTGGTCATCGCCCGGGACGTGCGGGACGGTCGTCAGCTCTGGAAACTGCCCGCCGACCGGTTCGCCCGGGTGAGCGACGTGGCGCTCGGTGCGCGCGCGCCGTACGCCCCGCCGACCGTGCCGTACGTGGCGGTGCGGCTGAACTCGGCCGCCCGCGCCTACACCGCCGTCGCGACGGCCACCGGTAAGGCCGGCGCCGGGCGGTTGCCGAACCGCGCCTGGTACGGCTTCGTCGTCGGTGACCTGCTGGTGGCCACCGACAACGATCCGCCCCGGGGTGACCAGCGGTGCACGGTCAGCATCGCCACCGTCAACGCGGCCACCGGTGCCCGAGGCTGGTCCGGTGAGGTCTTCAGCGGGCGCAAGGAGGACGGCGAGTGCGCCAAGCGGCTGGCGAACTACCGGAGCGGGCTGGTCCTGATCGGGGCCGGCACCCGGCTCGTCGCGGTCACCGCGGCCGAGCGGCCGCAGCTGGTCGACCTGCGCACCGGCAAGGTGCGGTGGGAGGCCGCCACCGCCGGCGTACCCATCGACGGAGACGGCGGCTCCGTGCTGGTGCGGCGCAACGCCGACGAGGGCGAGCTGGCCCTGCTCGACATGGCCACCGGCGCGCCACGGTGGACCGCCCCGGATCCGGGCCTCTCCGGTGCGTCGGCGAGCTGGCGCTCGAGCGTGATCGGGCGGCTCGTGGCGGTCAGCGGCGAGACGGACGGCCGGCCGGCCGTGCTCGTCTACGACGTGCCGACCGGCCGTCAACTCGGCCGATACCCCGGCTGGCTCGCTGGCGCCGGGGACGACTGGGTCGCGGTGAGCCGTGCCGGGGGACCGGAAGGGATCACCCTGGACCTGCACACCTTCTGAGCCGGGCGCCCGACCGGCCACGGTCGCCGACGAGGGCGACACGTCGGCCGGTCGCGGCGCGGAGGGGGAAGCCCGCGCGACCCCGCAGGAGCCGGGGAATCCACGCACGAAGCCATGGCGGACGCTGGTGGCGTGGATGACGACGTGTTGGCGCGGTTCGAGGCGAACCGGTCGCGGCTCTTCGGCCTCGCGTACCGGATGCTGGGCAGCGCGGCGGAGGCCGAGGACGTCGTGCAGGAGTCGTATCTGCGGTGGCTGAAGCGCGACGCCGCCGCGGATCCGGTGGACGTGCCCGAGGCATGGCTGACCACGGTGGTGACCAACCTGTGCCTGAACCAGCTCGGTTCGGCCCGGGCGCGCCGGGAACGGTACGTCGGTTCGTGGCTTCCGGAGCCGGTGCTGACCGGCGACGGCACGCTCGGTCCGCTGGAGACGGTCGAGCAGCGCGAGTCGGTGTCGCTGGGCCTGCTGGTGCTGTCGGAACGGCTGACGCCACGGGAGCGGGCGGTCTTCGTGCTGCGGGAGGCGTTCCAGCACTCGTACCGGGAGATCGCCGACATCCTGGACGTCGACGAGGCGCACGCCAGGCAGCTGCACCGGCGCGCCGGGCAGCAGTTGGACCGGCCGCGTCGGCGCCGGTCGGTCGACGGCGGCGAGCACGCCCGGATCGTCGAGCGGTTCCTGGCCGCGGCGCTCGACGGCGACGTCGCCGGCCTGGAGGCACTGCTCGCCGATACCGTCGTGAGCTGGGCCGACGGCGGCGGGGAGGCCGCGGTGGCGCGGCGGCCGGTCCGCGGCAGGGACCGGGTGGCGCGGTACTGGCTCGGCCTGGGTGGACGGCCGGAGGCAGCCGGCGTCCGGGTACGCGTCGCCGAGGTCAACGGCGAGCCGGCCGCCGTCTTCACGAAGGACCGCGACCTGCTGGCCGTCGTCGCCCTGGAGATCGCGGAGTCGCGGGTCACCGCCGTCCGCCTCCTGGCGAGCCCGGCCAAGCTCGGGTTCGCCGCGTCGCAGCTGGCGTGAGCGGGGTCACATCCCGGCTCGTCACGGATCGACCCGGTCGCCGGTTCAAGCCACCGACGACCACACTGGGGAGGAACCATGACGCACCGCATCGTGGTGGCCGGCGCCGGCTACGCCGGACTGACCGCCGCCAACCGGATGGCCCGACGGCTTCGGGGCACGGACGCCACCGTGACCCTGGTCAACGCGCGGGACCGTTTCGTCGAGCGGGTCCGGCTGCACCAGCTCGCGGCCGGTCAGCGGCTGCGTGACCTGCCACTGCGCGACCTGGTCCGCGACACCGGCGTGCGGCTCGTCGTCGCCGACGTGACGGCCGTGGACCCGGCCGCGCGGGCCGTTCGGCTGGGCGCCGCGCCGTACCGCATCGAGTACGACACGTTGGTCTACGCCCTGGGCAGCGTCGCCGATCTCGACGGCGTCCCCGGCGCGGCGGCCCACGCGTTCGCCGTCGCCAGCTTCGACGCCGCCGTCCGGCTGCGTGACCACCTCGCGGACGACCCGCCGCGTACCGGCGTGCTGGCCGTCGTCGGCGGCGGCCTGACCGGGATCGAGACCGCCGCTGAACTCGCTGAGGCGCACCCGGCGCGACGGATCGCGCTGGTGACCGCCGGAGCGCTCGGCGAGGGCCTGTCTGCGCGCGGCGGAGAGTATCTGCGTCGAGCGCTGCGGCGCGTCGGCGTCGCGGTCCACGAGGGCACCTCCGTCACGGAGGTCACCGATCGGGGGCTGGTGTTCGGCGGCGGGACGGACCTGGCCGCGGACGCCGTGGTGTGGGCCACCGGCTTCCGGGCTCCGGCGCTGGCCCGCGCGGCCGGGTTCGGCGTCGACGCGCGCGGCCGGATCACCGTCGACGAGACGCTGCGGTCGACATCCCACCCCCAGGTGTACGCGGTGGGCGACGCGGCGGCGCTGCCCACCCCGGACGGGCGGACGTCCCGGATGTCGTGTCAGACCGGCCTGCCCATGGGCGTGAGCGTGGCCGACATCGTCGTGGCCCGGCTGACCGGTCGTGAGCCGGGGCCGGCCCGGGTGCGGTACGTGTGGCAGAACATCAGCGTCGGCCGCCGCGACGGGCTCACCCAGTTCGTCCGGTCCGACGACAGCCCCGTCGCCGCGATGCTCACCGGTCGGGCCTCGGCCCGGTTCAAGGAGACCGTCACCCGCGCCACCGTCCAGAGGGTGCGCCGGCCGGGCCCGCACCTGCCGTTCGCGCGCTTCGGGCCGTCAGGTGGCTGAGCGGCGCCGGTCGTGGTGCGCCGGCGGCGGATCCGTTTCCGCTCCACCGCCGAGGTCGCCGCCCGTTGCCGGAGGTGGCGGCTGAGCCCGGTGCGAGGTCCGTGGCAGTGTCACGTGACCGCTGTATCCGGGCCCCAGCACGATGGCCGCCCGGTTGGTCGGAGGGGCGCCGACGGCGCTGCTCTCCACCGCCGGTATCGCGGGAGCGAAATCCGGCCCGCCCAGGTCTCCGGCGTCCGCCGCGTCACCGTCTCCCATGACCGCTCCTCCTGTCGTCGGCTCCGCGCGTGCCCGGGGCCGGAGAGCCCGGCGTGTGGGCCCGCCGGTTCGCATCATATCTTGCCTTCCATTATATTGGGCGGATGAGTACCAGGGCGATGACAGAACCGGCCTTCTTCATCCTCACCGCGCTGCTCGACGCTCCGCGGCACGGCTACGGGATCGTCGCGGACGTGGCGGAGCTGTCGGGGGGCCGCGTGCGGCTGAAGATCGGCTCCCTGTACGGGGCCCTGGACCGGCTCGTCGGCGACGGCCTGGTCGAGTTGGACCGCGAGGAGGCGTGGCAGGGACGGTTGCGCCGGTACTACCGGTTGACCGAGCGGGGCCGCCACGCCCTCGAGGCGGAGGCGCAACGGATGGCCGCCAACGCGCGCCTCGCCTCGACCCGGCTGCGCGCCCACCGCAGCCCGATCACGGGGTCGTCGTCGTGAGCCGGCTGGAGGCGCGCTACCGCCTCGTGCTGCGGCTGCTGCCCGCCGGATACCGGCAGGAGTGGGAGGACGACATGGTCGCCGCGTTCCTGGACAGCATGGACACCGGCGACCCCGAGACCACCGCATACCTGACGGACTACGGCCGGCCGAGCCTGTCGGAGGTCGCCAGCATCGTGTCCCTCGCCGTCCGGCTGCGTCTCGGCGGGGCCGACGCGTCACCGCGCTCGTACGCCTGGGGAGAGGCCGTGCGACTGGCGACCCTGATGGCGATGCTGACCCACGCCGTCATGGTCACCGCGAGCATCGCCGTCGCGCTGTGGCTCTCCGGGAAGATCGCCTGGCTGCCGGCTCCCGCGCCCGAACTGGCACTCACCCCGACCGGGAATGCCTGGCACACCGCGTGGAACCTCGCCGGCTACGCGTGGTTGCCGGCCTACGTCGCGCTCGTCCTCGGGCACCGGCGCGTGGCCCGGGCGGTCGCCCTGCTGGCCGTCGTGCCTCCCGCCGTCACCACCGCCGTGGAACAGGCCGCCGGTGTGGCGCCGCTCTCCGTGGCGCCCTGGGCGATGCGGCTCGTCGACGTCCTCCTGCTGCTCGCCATGGCGGCCTTCCACCACGGCGCCCCACCGGTGCGGCCCCGCCCCTGGCTCCTCGCGCTGCCGATCGGCATCCTCCTCGTCCCCGTGCCGCTGTTCGTCGTCCAGGCGAGCACGCCGACGCTGAGAATGCTGGACTGGCCGGGCCTGTCCTGCGCGATGGTCACCGCCGCCATGGCGGTCCATCTGGCCGTTCGGGTCTCCGGCCGCCCGTCCCGCACGCTGCCGTGGTCGCTGGCGCTCACCCTGCTCGGCGCGGCCACGCTCGCCCTGCGAGCCGCGACCCTGCCCGACCACCACGGCCAGGCGGAGCGCGGGGCGCTCGCCGCGCTCGCGTCCCTGGAGGTCGTCGCCGTCCTGGCGGTGGGCGCGCCGCTCGCCGTGCGAGCGCTGCGTCGGCTGCCACCGTCCCCCGCCGCCCCGGGCGCCCCGTGGAATTCGACCATGGGCGTCCCCTGAGCACAGCGGCACGCGCCAGAGCCGCACGCGCAGCAGGCCCGTCTGCTGCGCGTGCGCGCAGGGTGGGCGCCAGCTCAAGAACCGTCCGGTGCGGACTCCACCCTCTGGCGCTCGGGGGGTCATGGTCGGTCTGTTGGCTCCGCGCCGTATCCGTGGCGCATGCGGAACTTCATCGGATCGGTCCCGGTCGCCGTCACGTGCGCGATCAACGCAGACCTCAGGGACTCGGGAAGGTCGGCGCGCCGCGAACCAGTCCACTCAAGGGACGTGAACAGCTCTGCGGCACCGTCGAGTTGACTCGGAGTCAACGGTGCGGATGTCAGCGCGTTGAAGATCGACCCGGTTGGCTCGGCCGCCAGCAGGCGCAGGGGCGCCAGCTCGTACCACGGCGTGCCACCCATCGTGGTCGTGTGGCGAGGCGGGAAGCCGGCCCACTCCACCAGGGTCCGGATGCGTTCGATCGGATCGGGGTACCGCCGGGGTACGAGGTCGGCGAGCTTGTCCTCCGCGCCGGTCTCTCTGCGCGACGCCGCCTCGGCAGCCTCGGCGAGGGCCGGCGGCGCGGCCTTCGTCCACTCGACGCGACGCGCCTCTTCCTCAGCCGCCACACGGGCCAGCATCTGCTGCGCCCTGCGCGATCCGGTCAGACCTCGGTCAGCCAGCCAGTCGGTCAGGCCGGGGCCGTCACGGAGGTCGGCATCGCAACTGCCGACGCCTCTGATGCCGGTCTGGTGGTGCAGCGTCCAGCGGGCGATCTCGCGTCCGGCGGCATCCGACACGAGGATGGTCGGCCATCCCAGGCACCGACAGTGATCGCCGGTGCCACCGTCGACGACGGCCAGCAGGGTGGTCAGCTCGGCGATTTCCCTGCCCGACACCACAATCCGAGCCGCTTCGGGCCGGTCGAGTTCGTCGGTGGACGCCTCGATGATCAGCACTTCGGCAGCCTCGGCCAGCACACGTTCCACCAGCGCCGTACTGGGAGCCTCGTCACCGCTGTGGACTGGTTGCGCGTTGGTCACAGCGGCGAGCGTATCGGCCGATCGACCGCCAGGAGTGCCCAGCACGTGCGCGCGACTGAGGGCAAGCCCCGCGCCTAAGGGGGCCAACTCCGGACCGTTACGCCCCTGAGGTGCCGCCGTCAACGCGCGTCGACCGTCACGTATGGCTGCCAGCCACGATGCGCGTGGAGGTCCACGACGTCCAGACCGGACTCGGAGGCGACTTCCACTCGCTGCGCCGTCCCAACGCCACCCAACTCATCGAGGCCGGTGCACCACGAACACCTGCGCACGCCGGCCCTGCCTCGGTGGCCGAGCCTGCCGTGGCGAGACCGGGGCTCACCGACGGCCGCCGGGGTCAGGCGTAGACAACCGGCACCACGCCAAGATCCGGGCCGTCGGCGAGCGCGCCGTCGCCACCCTCAAGGGCGGGAAGATCCTGGCCAAGCTCCGTTGCTGCCCCCGACGCGCCACCGCGATCGTCCAGGCCATCCTCGTCCTACATCACGTCCAGACCAGCCGGAACCCACGATGAAAAGGGTTCACTGGCTCTACGGAAGGTGGGCGGTGCGGTATTGGAGCAGTCGCTGGCTGATCGGGCCGGATTGACCGTGGCGTTGTAGGTGGGGCTGGCCGGGCATAATCGGGGTCGGTGCTCGGAACACGTCGAGACTCGCTCTGTTCACTACCGCGACCCCTGGGCCAGCCGGTTGTCGCGATCGGCGTGACCGCCGATTGCGGTATGCCTCAAGCTTTGCTCAAGATTCATGCGCACCCGTTGAGCGGTATCCCCCGGGGTGACATCGTCGAGCCACGCTGGAGCTGACAAGGGGGGCGTGCGATATTGCGTACCGCGGTCTCGCGAAGGCAATGATCGTGGCTGCCATAGCGGCGCTCCCGGTGGTACCCACGCCGGGCGCTGACGGTCGACGCCAATTGCAGAGCCTTCTGGCACAGACCGGAAACCGGCCAGGACCAGCTGTTACAAGGCGTCTGGCGGCACCGTACGCCCAAGGACGGCCTAGTGGCTCGGCGATCCCTGACGACTATCATGAGAGAGCACGCATGCGAATGCCCCGTCGCAAGTCCCTCGCCCTGGCCGCCGTGGTTGGTGCGACGTTGACCCTGATGACGCCGTCCGCCGCGTTCGCCTACTATGGCGACGAACTGAACTACGCGGTTGCCTCCAGCGGCCCGACCGGCGATTACACCTGCACCAGCGTGACTGGTGCAAAGGCTTGTTTCAAGCCCAACGGCGACGACTTCTTCGTCCAGGACACCCGGGAGGATGGTCATGCTGCGGCCGCCGACTGGCTCTACTCGAATTACGCGCGAACGGGTGCCTGCGTCAATACCCTAGGCTCGGGGAAGTGGGGACTGTGCAACAAGGACTTCCCGGAGGGCCAGGAAATCAGACTGGCCGCGTCGGTCTATGAGCAGGGCCGCTACGTGGTGGCCGGCTCCCTCATCTCCGTCTACGCCTGACCTGGCGCCGCGATAGTTGCCACCTGCGCGATCGAGGGCTTGTGGACGCCGGTTCGACCCGGCCCCTGGCCACATCGCCTATCGCCAGGCTGCAGGAGCGGCGACCAGCAGAAACGCTGGTCGGCGCTCTGCTCTGGGCCGAGGGAGCCCGGCTGTCTGCACCTCGGCAGGTATCCCGCACCGGGCCGGCCCGACGAGCGACCGCACCGGGGCGACCAGCCCCGTCAACGGCCTGCTCGCCCCACGACGTCGGGAGGAACAACTGCAAATCCGCAGGGCACGACGCGGTGTCGGTGACGGCGTGAACACTCACCCCGATCTGGCAGTTCACCACGCTACCGCATCCGATCGGAACGCCGCGACGACATCCACGAAGCCTTCCTCACCCTCGCCATCTGCATCATCACGTACCGGCACGTCACACGACTTCGTCAGGACCTTCAACCCCGAAGAGCCGGGCCGGTGCGCCAGACACATGCGGTAAAGCTCAAAAGTTCCTCAACTTTGCTGTGCGATCCTCGACACCCGTCCGCCACATAACTCAGCATAAATTTGCTGGCGCGACGGCATGGTCATCGTCAGCCCGCCCCACTCACCCCCAGTAATCCTTTGTTACATGGGAGCCCACCTTGCGTAGATCTCGCCGAATGTCAATCGCGCTCGCCGTCATGATCGGCGTCACCGCAACCCTGCTGACCCCCACCGCCGCTCAAGCCGCGTACTTTGGCAGTGAAACCGATTACGCCCAACCCTCCGGTGGCCCCACCGGCTCCTACAGCTGCAACACGTGGCATCCGCACGTCACTGTCTGTTTCAGGCCAGAAGGCGACGACATCTGGGTCCTCGACAAGCTGGCGGACGGCCACTCCGCAGTCGGCGAATGGCGCTTACGGACGACCAGCACGGTCCACAGGACCGGTTCTTGCGTCAACCAACTGGGCAAGGGCTACTGGGGCTACTGCAACAAGGACTTCACCGAGAACCTGCAATTCGTTTACAACGGCGCACGCTATGAAGGCGGCAATCTGGTCGACCGAAACCTCTCCGAACTCGCCTACAGCTAGGGTCTGTTGCGAAAGTCGATCTTGATAGTTGATGATCAGGTTCTGTGGGACGCGGGGATCTGACGAACGACCAATAGGCCCGGCTTGAGCCCTTGCTGCCTTCGGGCATCAAGCCGGGCCGTCCGCCGGTGTGGACACGCCGGCAGTTGATAGACGGCATACGGTGGCGAACCCGGACCGGCGCCCCGTGGCGGGACGTCCCGAAACGCTACGGGCCGTGGGACCGGGTCTACGACCTGTTCCGGCGCTGGCAGAGGGACGGCACCTGGGCACGGATCGTCACCCAGCTCCAGGCCCAGGCCGACGCGGAGGGTCTGATCACCTGGGATGTGAACGTCGACTCGACGGTCTGCCGGGCACATCAGCACGCCGCCGGGGCGGCAAAAAGGGGGATCTCCAGAAGGAGTCGCCCGGCGGTGTCTTCGTCGAGCCGAGCGATCACGGACTTGGCCGGTCCCGGGGCGGGCTGACCAGCAAGATCCACTTGGCGGTCGAGCAGGGGCAGAAGCCACTGTCCGTGGTGATCACGGCCGGTCAGCGGGGTGATTCCCCGCAGCTCGAGCCGGTCCTGGAAGCGATCCGGGCCCCCCGGCTGGGCCTGGGACGGCCGCGGAAGCGCCCGGACCGAGTCCGGGCCGACAAGGCATATGACTCCCGCAAGAACCGCGCCTACCTGCGCCGACGCGGTATCAAAGCAACGATTCCGGTCCCGGCGGACCGGGTCCGCAACCGGCAGAAACTCGGTTCTCGCGGCGGGCGTCCGCCGAAGTTCGACAAGACCGACTACCGCGAGCGGCACGCGGTCGAATGCGGCATCAACCGGCTCAAGCGCCACCGCGCGGTCGCCACGAGATACGACAAGCTTGCCGTCCGCTACGAGGCGACCGTGCTGGTCGCAGTTATCAACGAGTGGCTGTGAACAGGGGCACTACGTCAGGCTGCCGCCGCATAACACCGGACGGCGACCTTCTGCTCAGGGCTCCACTGCTGTTCGACTGTGGCCAGCAGCTGCCAGCCGAGCCTCTCGTACAGAGCCGCCGCCGCAGTGTCAGAAGCCACCACGTCGAGCACCGGATGCAAGCCGCGATCCTGTGCTTCTCTGACAGCCTGCGCCATCAGCAGCGCACCGATCCCATGGCCGCGGGCCGACGGAGCGACGAACAGCCGGTTGACCACGGCAGTCGCGTCGATACTCACACCTGCACGAGCGCCCCACAGCTCAGGTGCCGCGTCTCCCGCGTTGCTCCGGGACAAGCCGATATGGCCGGCTACGCGGCCATCCAGTTCCGCCACCCAGGAGGCGATCAGCGATGGCGGCGTGAGCCATGTGTCCGGGAAATCGGGCCAGTTCACCGGATAACCGTCGCGCTCATGGACCTCTGCCAGCACCCGCACACAGTCACTGAGGTCGCGATCAGTCCTCTGTCGGACACTCGGGGCTACGTCCGCGCCGGACACGTTGTCGCTCTTCACTGCGGCATGGAAACACAGCCCAAGGCCCGTGACCAGCGACTTTCACAACAGACCCTAGTGCTGCAACGGTCTGCCTGACGGTTGTTGATGTTGACCGGTGGCATGCGGAGCTGGACCGGTTGCACGGGCGGATCGGGCCCAGGTTTCGTCGGTCCGAGCCGCAGCGGCGTGCGCGTCAGTATCTGTGCGGGCTGGCCTCAGGGTTGGGGCGCAAGAACGGCTGGACTCTGGCTGAGCAGGCCGGGGATGTGTCGCCGGACGGTATGCAGCGGCTGTTGAGGGTGGGCCGACTGGGACGTCGACGCGGTCCGTGACGATGTGCGGGACTACGTGGTCGAGCACCTCGGCGACCCGACGGGTGTGCTGATCGTCGACGACACCGGCTTTCTGAGGAGGGGCACACCGTCCGCCGGGGTGCAACGGCAGTACTTCGGCACCGCCGGTCGGACGGAGAACTGTCAGGTCGGGGTGTGTTTGGCCTACCGCTCCAACAAGGGCCACGCCCTGATCGATCGGCAGCTCTACCTGCCAACGGCGTGGACCGATCATCGGGACCGGTGCCGGGCCGCCGGGATCCCGGACGAGGTCGCAGCCGCACTCGGCCTCTTCGCCGTCGCTGGCTGCGGCTCGGACGGCGAGCCACGAGGCGCCGGTGCGTCCACCACGCCCTCTGCCACCTCCTCGCCCAGCCCGTCCCCTCCATCGACCCTCTCGATGTCCCCCCACGCCCGTCCCGAGCACCAGCCCGCCGGCGCCGTCGGGCTGGTGCTCGGCCAGAAGCAGACGACCGACCTGGGCGACGTGACCGTCTACAGCGTCAAGTTCCCGGTCCAGCCGCAGGACGACGTGGCCGCCGCATCAAGACCAAGGGGATGCAGTTCGCGGTCGCCGACATCAAGGCCTGCTCGAATGGCACCACTGACGGCGACGGCTACGGGTTCAGCATCAGCGACTTCCAGCTCGTCGACACGAACTCCCGGACCTACACCTTCTGCAACGTCCAGGTCGGCGCGCGGTCGCCCAACCCCACCGACAGCCTGCGGCGCAGGCTACGGTCAGCGCAGCGACATGCGGTGAACTCCGCACCGCTGCCGGGCAACGCCTTCATCGAGATACGAGACCTCCTTTAGCCTGTCAGCCTTCGCGATCGCCTACTGAGCCGACAGCTTGAGGTCTTTTCATCGTGATGGGCCTGGTCACGGCGGGTTCGGGAAAGGGTCTGTCGACATAGGAGGAGGCTCCCGGTAAGACAGCAGTCGACCAAGATCCGATGCCCCAACCAGGAGCCTCGCCGTGCTGTCTTACCCGTCAACGGTCGACTGTCCAGCCGCACCCTGAACCACCTGGCCGACCTCATCCGCGCCGAACGCACCCGCCGCCGCGGCCGATGGCGACGTCTTGAAGCCGGCAGGCCCTACTCGCCCTGGCCCATTTGCGTAGCGGTGACACCATCACCCGTCTGGCCTGCGGATTCGCGGTCAGCGTCACGACCGCCTGGCGGTACGTCCGAGAAGAAGCCATCGACCTGTTCGCCACGCACGCCGAGGACCTGAACGCGGCCATACGGCGCATCGCCCGGCTCGCGTACGCCATCCTCGACGGCACCCTGATCCCCATCGGTCGGGTCGCGGACCAGAGGCCGTACTACTTCGGAAAGCACAAGCGCCACGGCGTGACCGTGCAGGTCATCGCGGACTGCAAGGGACGCCTCATCTGGGCCTCGCCCGCCCTGCCCGGCGCCGTGCACGACCTGACCGCCGCCCGCGCCCCGGCCTGATCGACGCGCTGGGTGAAGCGAACGTGATGACCCTCGCCGACAAGGCGTACCAGGGCGCTGGCGGCAGCATCCGCACGCCCTTCAAGCGCCGTCGCCACCCTCAAGGGCGGGAAGATCCTGGCCAAGCTCCGCTGCTGCCCCGACGTGCCACCGCGATCGTCCAGGCCATCCTCGTCCTACATCACGTCCAGACCAGCCGGAACCCACGATGAAAGCGTTCAATGCAGATGGTCAGCGGCCGGAGTGGCGCAGTAACATCGTCGACCAACGGGGAACCACGAAGCGTGTGTGCCGATTTGCCTCGTCCTGACCGCCGCGGTCACCTGGCCTCCGTCATCGGCAGGACAGGGCCCGGGTTTCGCGGACGGGACGCCCCGCCAGCAGATCGCCGGCGGGGCGTCCCTCTGTGGGCGGTACGGTCAGCTCCGGATCGACGGGCTGTAGTTGTGGTACTTGTAGACGCCGTCGCGCGATGCCCACACGTGCACCCGGATCGGGATGTCCTCGGCGGTGTTGTAGTCGCACACGGTCATGCCACCGCTGGTGTTGCTCGTGCTGGTGTCGTCGAAGCAGGGGCTGCTGTGGTTGACCCAGTGCAAGACGCCGTTGCTGTCGGGCAGGAGCTTCTGGATCTGAGCCCGGGTGCCCCAGCCGTCGGCCCGGAAGTCCTCCAGCCGCAGAATCTCGCCATCCGCGTAGAGCTTGGCGACGCCACCGTTGATCGTGGCGCCAGGAACGGCCCAGGCCGCCCACGCGTACCCGTTGTTCGCCGCGGAGGCGACGCCCGGGGTGGCGACGACGGTCATGCCAATCGCGGCGCCCAGCGCCACGGCGACCTTGGTGAACTTTCCGATCATCCTGCCTCCTCCTGTGTGGCCACGGATGGGACTGCGCCCACGCCACGGCCTCCGTTCGAGCTGCGGGATCGGGCTGGCCAGTGACCGAACCACCGCTCAATCTCTGGCATGATTTTTCGTCCACTGTGTATCGACCGCCAGGAATTGCCGGAGAGCTTGAGACAATCTTGAGGGTGGCGGTTTGCCGGGTTGCCCGTATTCGCAGCCGCGACGCCGCATTACGGCAGCATGAGGATCCCCGTCTTTCCTGCTCGGCGGCGACGGGTGGACGTGGGCCGTCCGGGCGCGCTGCGGCCGTGGAGCACCCGCGACGCCCGGTACGACGGTCGGCTCACCTCGTCTCCGCCCGACGACCTCGGCGGGTTGCTCGCCCGCGCCTGCCGCCGGGCGGCCAGCTCGACGGGTCCGGACGCTCCACGCGGGTGGGGTCGCCGCGCACGAGCTCGTCGTGGAGGCGCCATCGGGCGGTGGTGACGGCGCTTCGCGCCGCCTCGTCGCGGTGCTCGACGCGTTGGCGTAGGAGTTGGATGGCGATGCGGCGGTTGAGGCTGTACTGCCGCTCGGTGTCGACCACGACCACGATGCCCGAGGGACGGTGGGTCGCCCGTACCGCCGTGCTGGCCTTGTTGCGGTGCTGGCCGCCGGGGCCGCCGGTGCGGCAGGCGACGACGTCGACGTCCCCCTCCGCGAACGTCGTCGCCGGGCTGTCGAGCTGGCACGGTCGGGCGGTGACGTACCAGTTCTTCCGGCCGGTGCCCGCCCGGTAGGGGCTGGGAGCCTGCCAGCACAGGGTGCCGGTCCACGAGGCGGAGAACGCCTCGGCGTCGGCGCCGAGGATCTGGATGAGGACCGACCGGTAGGTGTCGGGCCGGTCGCCGGGCACGGTCTCGACCCGACGGGTCGTCAGACCCCGCCGGGTGGCGTCGGCCTCCAGCCGGCGCAGCAGCCGGGCAAGCGCCCAGGCGCACTCCTGCGGGCCACGCCCGGCTGACATGAGCAGGTGGACGCTCACGGCCGGCCCCGCCTGCGGCGGCTGTCCCGGCGGTCCGGTCGGGGCGCGGTCGCGGCATCGGGTGTCTTGTAGGTGACGAGGGGGACCGTGGTGGCGATGGGCGTGGCCAGGCCGTGGTCGACGAGGTCGCCGATCACGTGCTCGATGCGCTTGTAGGCCGAGGGTGCCTCCTCGAAAAGCAGTTGGCGGTCGCCGCACACCACCAGCGACCCCACCGGGGTGCGGCGCAACTCCTCGACGGTGTGCTTGGCGCGGCCCCGGCGCAGGGCGTCGGCGCGGGACATCTTGCGGCCCGCGCCGTGCGCCACCGAGTGGTTGGCGGCCGCGCCGGCGTGGGCGGCCACGAGGTAGGACGGGGTGCCCCGCGTACCGGCGACGAGCACGTCGCGGCCGTCACCCGGCGCCGCGCCCTTGCGGTGCAGGTAGGCCCCGTCGCGGACCTCGACCAGGTTGTGGCACTGGTCGACGATCGGCTCGGTGGGCTCGGTCCCCAGGGCGTGGGCGACCCGGGCGGCCAACAGCCGCCGGTTGAGCGAGCCCCAACGCACGGCGTCGTCGTGCATCGCCAGATAGGCGGCGGCATCGGGGGCGGGGCCCGCGCCGTGGGCCTCGGTGTGCGCGCGCAGGATCCGCTCGCCCAGCCCCCGCGAGCCGCTGTGGACGATGAGCACGAGGTCGCCCGCGTCGAGCCCGAGACGACTCGCGTGGTCCGCCTCGAAGACGGTTCCGACCCGCGACAGCTCGACGAAGTGGTTGCCCCGGCCGACCGTCCCCAGCCCTTCGACGTGACCGGCGGGAACGGTGCCCTCCACGACCGCCCAGGCCGGGTCGTCGGCGTCCAGCTCGGGATCCAGCGGGCGGTCGAGGTCGGGGAACCGGGCGGCGAGTCTCTCGGGTACGGCGCGCTTGAGCTTGACGGGAAACACGGCGATGCCACAACCGATGTCGGAGCCCACCAGGAACGGGTACAACACGGTCGCCGCCATGGCGGCGCCGATCGGGGCGCCCTTGCCCGGGTGCAGGTCCGGCATGGCGGCGACGTGGATCATGCCGTCGAGGGCGGCCACCTGCTGGCACTGGGTGAGGGCGTCCGACTCGATCCAGCTGGTGGCGGAGGCGAACAGGGAGACGGTGGCCGGGGTGGACTGCGGCAGGGACTCCCGCCGCGAGGGGTGCTGAGACAACGACGCTCGCTTCTGGCAGAGGTGTGGGCGGACGGCGGGGCGGCATCCGGTTCGGTGCCGCGGGGCCTGGTGGCAACGGGGGTGCTCTCCGTCAGAACGTCATGGCTCCACCCTCGCGGAGCCGGATCGCGCGCGGCAAGCGACTTTCGACCCGGGGTGCGGAGACCGGGGGCGACCCGGGCGAGCCGATAGCCTGCGTCCGTGACGCACGAGCGGGAGATCACCGAGCCGGTGGACCTGTGCCTGCCGGACGGGCGGCTGAACCCGGCGGCCGTGGGCTGGAGCCGCCGGCCGCTGCACCGGGCGAACCTGCGCGGTTGGGGGCGGGCCAAGCGGTGGGAGTACTGGGGGATCGTCACCCCGACGCACATCGTCGGTCTCGTCGCGTCGTCGCTGGACTACGCCGGCGTGCACAGCGTCTACGTCCTCGACCGCCGCACCAACGTCGAGATCGACGAGGAGGTGGTGGTTCCGTTCGCCCGCGGCGCGGTGTTCCCGCCCGTGAGCGGCGCGGGACCGGTGCGGGCGAGCGGTGGCCGCCTCGCGGTCGACATCGACCAGCGCCGCGACGGCAGCACGATCCGCGCCACCGCGCCCGGGGTCGAGATCGACGTGGCGGTGCCGCTGCCGCCCGGGCACGAGTCGCTCGGCGTCGTGGTGCCCTGGAGCACCCGCCGCTTCCAGTACACGGTCAAGGACGTCGGCCGGCCGGTGCGGGGCACCCTGCGGATCGACGGCACGGCGTACCCGATCGCCGAGGACGACTCGTTCGCCGTGCTCGACCACGGCCGCGGCAAGTGGCCGTACGCCGTCCGCTGGAACTGGGCGGCCGGCAGCGGAGCCGGCCGGGCGATCCAGCTCGGCGGCCGGTGGACCGACGGGACCGGGTCGACCGAGAACGCGCTCCTCCTGGACGGGCGGCTGCACAAGATCGGCGCCGACCTGACCTGGAGCTACGACCGCGCCGACTGGCTGCGGCCGTGGCGGGTCACCGGCGAACGGGTGGACGTGGAGTTCCACCCGTTCCACGAACGCGTGGCGCGTACCAACCTCGGCGTGCTGGCCAACGAGACCCACCAGTGCTTCGGACACTTCTCCGGCTGGGCGTGCGCCGGCGACGGCGAACGCGTCGACCTCGACGGCCTCGTCGGCTGGGCGGAGGAGGCGCGCAACCGCTGGTAGCGCGCAGGCGGAGGCCGCCGGGGCGGCCGACCGCCAGCCCGACGATCACCGGTGGGCTGGCGGTCGCATTCCGGTCGGTCGTGCGTCAGGGGAGCGTGAGCGTCACGGCGATCGCCGGGCCGAACGCCACGCTGAGCAGGTAGGCCACGGTGAACAGGCCCAGCGCCTCGGCCCGGTGGGCGGCGGGGACGACCGCGGCGGCGCGTACGGCGAGCGCGCCCTGACCGGTGGCGGCGGCGAGGGAGGCGGTGGTCATCGCCGCCAGCAGCAGTGGTACGGCGGTAGCGGTGGCGGCCACCAGCGGCGCGGCGACGCCGGCGGCCAGCAGGGCGGCGACCACCGCGCGGGGCGACACCCGGGCGGACGCCGCGACCAGGAACGCCGAGCAGAGACCGCCGAACAGGTACGGCGCCAGCAGCACCACCCCCGTTCGCGCGCTCGTCCAACCCGCGTGGCGGTGCAGCAGGTCCGGCGCGGCGTACAGCAGGGCGAAGTTGACCACCCCCAGCGCGAAGGCCAGCGCGCACGCCGCCAGGAACCGGGCGTTGCCCGCCACGGCGGCGGGCACGGCGCCGTCGGGCCGGGAGCGCACCCGGGCGACCAGGAGCAGCAGCAGCGCGACGGCGGCCGGGCCGGCGGCCAGCGGTCGGTGCGGAACGACGACCAGCGCGGTGACGAGCAGGGCGAGCAGGACCATGCCGAGCCCGTCGACGCGCGCCCGCGCCGGCGCCGGCGCGGCACCGCCCCGGCGGGCCGCGGGCACCGCCAGCGCCGACAGCAGCGGCAGCGCGAGCGCGGCCCGCCACGAGAGCACGTCGGCGACCAGCGCGCCGACCAGCGGCCCGGTGGCGCCGACGACCGCCAGCGACGCGGTGGCCACGCCCATCCGGCGGGCCGAGTCGGCCAGGCTCATCGCCGCGACCGTCAGCCCGGCCGAGCCCAGCGCCTGCACCGCGGCGCCGGCGACGAGCACCGGCAGGACCGGGGCGAGGACGATCAGCACAGTCCCGGCCGACAGCAGCGCGGCGGAGGCGGCCAGCAGGGCCGGCAGCCCGCGGCGGGCCAGCAGCGCCGCCAGCAGCGCGGTGCCCAGCGCGATGCCCCAGCCGAACGCGGTGACGGTCAGGGCGGCCCCGCCGGCGCCCACGTCCAGGGCCCGCGCGACGTCGTCGACGATCAGCGCCGGTGCGGCGATCCCGAACGACAGGGGACCGGCCAGCACCGCGAGCCAGGGCGTCGACACCCGGCGCGCAGGCGTGGTGGCGGTACGGAGATCCGGGTGGTGCGGCAGTCTGGTCACGAGACGCTCCTTGGTGTGGGGTCGCGTCCAGCCTGGCGCCGCCACTTACCGTCGACTGACCGTCGGCTGACCCGCGCCGGCGCGGCGCCCCCGGCCGGTTACCGTTGCCTGGTGCGATTCGGGGTGCTCGGCACGCTGGCGGTGTGGACGTCGACCGGCGCCGCCGTCGCCGTGCCCGGCCTGAAGGTCCGGGCGTTGCTGGCCGACCTGCTGGTGCACGAGGGGCGTCCGGTGTCCGCCGACCGGCTCGTCGAGGACCTGTGGGCCGAACAGCCGCCCGGCAACGCGCTCGGGGCGTTGCAGGCCAAGGTGTCGCAGCTGCGCCGGGCGCTGGAGACCGCCGAGCCCGGCGGCCGGGACCTGGTCGGGTCCGGCGACGCCGGGTACCGGCTGCGGGTCGCCGCCGAGGCCGTCGACGCCGGGCAGTTCGCCGCCCTGCTCGCGCGCTCGCGGGCGCAGTCCGAGCCGGCGCGGCGGGTCGCCCTGCTGACCGAGGCGCTGGCCCTGTGGCGCGGTCCCGCGTACGCCGACTTCGCCGACGAGCCGTTCGCGCGCCAGGCCGTCGAGCGGCTCGGCGAGCAGCGGCTGACCGCGCTGGAGGATCTCGCCGAGGCCCGGCTCGCGCTCGGCGAGCACACCCTGCTCGCCGGCGAACTCACCGACCTCGTGGGCGAGCACCCGTGGCGCGAGCGGTTGCGGGCGGCGCACCTGCGTGCGCTCTACGGCTCGGGACGCCAGCGCGAGGCACTGGCCGCCTACGAGCGGTTCCGCCGTGACCTGCGCGACGAGCTCGGCCTGGACCCGGGCCCGGAGCTGGTCGAACTGCACCGGGCGATCCTGCGCCAGGACCCCACCCTGCGACCGCGGGCGGCACCGCCGCCCCGAACCCGCAGCAACCTGCCCGCCCCGGCGTCGAGCGGGCCGCACGGCGGGCTGATCGGGCGCGGCGAGGCGGTCGAGACCGTACGCGAGCGGTTGGCGGGGGAGCGGCTGGTGACCCTGACCGGCCCGGGCGGGGTGGGCAAGACGCGGCTGGCGGTCGAGGCGGCCCGTACGCTCGCCGACCGGTTCCCGGACGGGGTCTGGGTCGTGGAACTGGCCGGCCAGCCGGCACGCGCCGAGCCGGCGGCGGCCGCGGAGATCGCCGACGCGGTGGCCGACACCATGGACATCCGCGAGGACACCGCGCCGGGCATGCCGGGTGACCGGTCGCGGGACGCCACCGACCGGCTCGTCGACGCGCTGCGCGACCGGCGGACGCTGCTGGTGCTCGACAACTGCGAGCACGTCGTCGTGCCGGTCGCCCACCTGGCCGAGCGGCTGCTCGGCGCGGCCCCCGAGCTGCGGCTCCTGGCGACCGGTCGCGAGCCGCTCGGCGTCGCCGGCGAGGTCACGCTGCCGGTGCCGCCGCTGGCGCTGCCCGAGCCACGGGCGACGGCGGAGCAGGTCGCGCGGGCCCCCGCCGTACGGCTGTTCCTGGCCCGCGCCCGCGCCGTCGAGCCGCGCTTCACCCTCGACGCGGGCACCGCCGCGACCGTCGCCACGATCTGCCGGCGCCTCGACGGCGTACCGCTGGCGCTGGAGCTGGCCGCGTCCCGCCTGCGGGCGCTTGACCTGGCGGAGTTGGCCGCCCGGCTCGACGACCGGTTCCGCCTGCTGTCGTCCGGTCGGCGCACCGCGCCGGCGCGCCAGCAGACCCTGCGTGCCGTCATCGACTGGAGCTGGGAGCTGCTGTCGGATCGCGAACGCGCGGTGCTGCGGCGGCTGGCCGTCTTCGCCGACGGCGCCACGCTGCCCGCCGCCGAGCAGGTGTGCGCCGGCGGGCAGGTGACGCCCGAGGACGTCCTCGACGTGCTGGCACGGCTGGTCGACCGCTCCCTGGTCAGCGTCCGCCACGGCGAACACCCGCGCCGCTACCGGCTGCTGGAGACCGTCGCCGCCTACAGTGCGGAGCAGCTCGAACGCGCCGGCGAGACCGTCGCGACGCGCCGCCGGCACGCCGAGTTCTTCGCCCGCCTCGCCGACGACACCGCGCCGCGCCTGCGCGGCCACGACCAGCACGCCGCACTGCGCGAACTCGACAGCGACACCGCGAACCTGCGGGCGGCGCTGGACGCCGCGGCGGCCCACGGCTGGGCGCGCCTGGGCCTGCGGCTGGCCACCTCGCTGGCCTGGTACCGGCTGGTGCGGGGCCGCCTCCGCGAGGCCGGACCGGCGCTGCGCACCGCGCTGGAGACCGTGCCGGCCGGCGACGGCGACACCGCGCCCGACGTGTTGCGGCTGCGCGCGTCGATGTGGCTGGCCGCCATCGCCACCCGCGACGGCGACCCGGCCGCGCCGCGACAGCGGGTGCTCGACGGGTACGCGGACACCGACGCGCCGGGCCGGGCGTTCGCGCAGTGGCTGTTCGCGTTCACGTTGCGCGGCTCCGGCGACGCGAGCGAGGCCGCGCGCCTGGCCGGCGCGGCGCTTGCGACGTTCCGGGCGGTTGGCGACCGGTGGGGGATCGCGGCGGCCCTGGCCACCCGGGTCGACCTGGCGCTCGTGCAGGGCGACCTGTCGACCGCGCAGCACGACTGCGAGACCAGCCGGTCGTTGTTCACGCAGCTCGGCGACTCCTGGGGGCAGGCGCACTCGACCAGCCTGCTGGGCACCCTGGCCGAGATCCGCGGCGACTACGCGGCCGCCGGGGCGTCGTACCGCGAGGCGCTGCGCATCGCCGAGCAGCTGCGGCTGTGGGCGTCGGTGTCCCGGCAACTGGCCAGCCTCGGCCGGTTGGCGCTGCTGGCGGGGGACCACGACGAGGCCGTGGCGTACCACGAGCGTGCGCTGCGGTTGGCCGAGGAGCAGTCGAACCGGCCCGCGGCCGCGTTCGCCGGCACCGGCCTGGCGATGATCGCGCGCCGGCGCGGCGACCTCGACGCCGCCGAGTCACGCCAGCGGGACCTGCTCGACTGGAACCGCCGGGCCGGCTACCTGCCGGGCTGCGCGCTCGCGCTGGCGGAGCTGGGGTTCATCGCCGAACAGCGGGGCGACGCCGCCGCCGCCGAACGCCACCACCGCGCGGCCCTCGACGCCGCGCGCGCCACCGGGGACCGCCGGGCCGTCGCCCTGGCCGTGGAGGGCCTGGCCGGCGGCGCCAGCCTGGCCGGCGAGCACCGGCGCGCCGCCCGGCTGCTGGGTGTGGCCGGGGCGCTGCGCGAGGCGGCGGGGGTGCCGCTGCCGGCCGGGGAGCGGTACGACGTGGAGCGGATCACCGCGCGCGTTCGCGCGGCGCTCGGCGCCGACGACTACGCCGCCGAAGTGGGGCGCGGCGCGCGGCTGGACCCCGACGACCCGGCGGTGACGGGGGACGGTCAGCGCACCGTCACCGCACGGTAAGTCCGCTCGGCACGGTGGAGGAAACCGAGCCGAGAAAGGAGACACCGATGCGGCCGGAAACCAGGATCGCCGTCATCCACTACTCCGCCACGGGCACCGTGCACCGCCTCGCGCAGGCGTTCGTGGACGGCGCCGCCGACGCGGGCGCCGAGGTGCGCCTGCGCCGGGTGGCAGAGCTGGCCCCCGACCACGTCATCGACGCCAAGCCGCAGTGGCGGGCCCACCTCGACGCCACCGCCGACATCCCCGTCGCCACCCTGGACGACCTGCGGTGGGCCGACGGGTACGCCTTCGGCACGCCGACCCGGTTCGGCAACGTCTGCTCCCAGCTGCGCCAGTTCCTGGACACCACCACCGCGCCCTGGCAGGCCGAGGAACTGGCCGACAAGCCCGCCACCGGCTTCACCGCCAGCTACGAGGAGCACGGCGGCCAGGAGGCGACCCTGCTGAGCCTCTACCAGACGTTCCACCACTGGGGGTCGATCGTGCTGCCCACGGGTTACCTCAACTACGACCTCTGTCACGCCGCCGGCGGCAACCCGTACGGCGTGAGCCTCGTGGAGAGCCGGGCCGCCCGCGACCCCGGCTACGTGCAGGCCGTGCTGGCGGCGGCCCGCCACCAGGGCGCCCGACTCGCCCGTACGGCGGCGGCGCTGGCGGACCTGCGGGCCCGCGTCTGACCCGACGTCGGCAGGTGGTGCCCCCGGCCGCGCCCGGCGGCCGGGGGGCCCGGCCGGGTCAGGCCCGCGCCACGGTCACTCCGGCCTGGGTGAAGAGCCGGGCCTGCTCGTCGGCCGCGCCGGTGTCGGTGACCAGGGTGTCGATCTCGGCGACCGGGCAGATCCGGGCGAACGCGCGGCGCCCCAGCTTGGAGGCGTCCGCCACCACGATCGCGCGGGACGCCGTGGCCAGCATGGTGTGGTTGATGGCGGCCTCGCCGTCGTGGTGGGCGCTCGCCCCGTGCCGGTGGTCGACCGCGTCCACGCCGATCACGGCGACGTCCAGCGCCACCCCGTCGAGCATCGTCGCGGCGATGGGACCGATCAGCTCGTACGAGTGGGGGCGGGCCGTCCCTCCGGTGAGGACCACCCGGATGTGCGGGCGGACGATGAGCTCGTTGGCGATGTTGAGCGCGTTGGTGACCACCGTGAGCGCCGGCGTGCGGCCGTCGGCGGCCAGGTCGGCGCGCAGTGCCAGGGCGCGGGCGACCTCGGTCGCGGTGGTGCCGCCGTTGATGCCGACGGTCGAGTGCGGGGCGATCATCGCGGCAGCCGCCGCGCCGATGCGCTGCTTCTCCGGCGCGTGCCGGCCCGCCTTGTAGCGCAGCGGCAGGTCGTAGGTGACGTTGCTCGCGGCGGCGCCGCCCCTGGTGCGGATGACCAGTTGCTGCGCGGCGAGCTCGTCGAAGTCGCGGCGCACCGTCGCGCCACTGACCCGCAGCGCGGCGGCGGTCGTCTCGATGTCGAGCTGGCCCTCCTCGGCCAGCATCTCGAGCAGCTTGTTCCACCGTTCGTAGCGGTTCATCGTCGCGCACTCCGGTCCCTGGACGCACCCAGCGGGTAACCCTAACGGCTTGCCCGCCGGGGCCTGCCCGCCCTTGACCGGTGCCGCCCCGCGTCGTAGCGTCCTGCAACAAGCTGCAAGGTTACGGCGCTAATATTGCATGAGGTGGCACAGAATGGCGTACATCAGTGACGAGATCGCATCGCAACCGGCGCTGTGGTCGCGAGCCGAGAACCTCGCCCGGTCGTCGGCCGTCGCCGCGGCGCTGCCCGCACCCGGTGAGCGGGTCGCGGTCGTCGGCTGCGGGACGTCGCTGTACATGGCGCAGTGCTTCGCCGCGCTGCGCGAGGCCGCCGGCGGCGAGACCGACGCCTTCGCCGCCTCGCAGTTCCCGCACCACCGCGACTACGACCGGGTCGTCGCCCTGACCCGGTCCGGCACCACCACCGAGGTGCTCCGGCTGCTCGCCGACCTCCCCGCCGGTCGGCGGTCCACCGTCGTCACCGCCGTCGCCGGCGAGGCGGCCACGCGGCTGGCCGACCGGTCGCTGGTGCTGGACTTCGCCGACGAGCGGTCGGTCGTGCAGACCCGGTTCGCCACGACGGCGCTCGCGCTGTGGCGCTGCGCCGTCGGCGCCGGCCTCGGCACCGCGGTCGACGACGCCCGCGCGGTCCTGGCCGCCGCCGTCGACCCGGCACTGCTCGACCGCCGGCAGTTCACCTTCCTCGGCACCGGCTGGGCGGTCGGCCTGGCGCACGAGGCGGCCCTGAAGCTGCGCGAGGCCGCGCAGCTGTGGACGGAGTCGTATCCGGCGATGGAGTACCGGCACGGACCCGTCAGCGTCGCCGACGAGCACTCGGCGGTGTGGATCCTCGGGCCGGCGCCGGACGGCCTGCGCGAGGACGTCGCCGCCACCGGGGCGATGGTGGTCCAGTCCCCGGCGGACCCGATGGCGCAGCTGGTCGCCGCGCAGCGGCTCGCCGTCGCGCTCGCCGCCCGCAAGGGCCTCGACCCGGACCGTCCGCGCCACCTCACCCGGTCCGTCGTGCTGCCGGCGAGCGCGGGCCGGCCGTGATCGTCGCGGTGTGCCCGAACCCGGCGATCGACATCACCTACACGGTGCCCGAGCTCGTTCCCGGCGCGTCGCACCGGGTCACCACGACGCAGAGCCGGGCCGGCGGCAAGGGCGTGAACGTGGCGCGCGTGCTGTCCCGGCTCGGCGTCGAGACCCGGCTGCTGGGCCTGGCCGGCGGGACGACCGGCGAGAGCATCCGGGAGCAGCTGTGCGACGCCGGCATCCCGGTCGACCTCACCGCCGTCGCCGGCGAGTCCCGGCGTACGGTCACCGTGGTGTCCCCGGCGGGGGCGACCGTCCTGAACGAACCCGGACCCGTCGTCACGGCCGCCGAGTGGGCCGCCTTCACCGCGCGCTTCGCCGCCGCCGTCGCGTCCGCCGAGGTCGTGGTGCTCTCCGGGAGTTGCCCGCCCGGGGTGCCGGTCACCGCGTACCGCGACCTGACCGTCGCGGCCCACGCCGCGGGGGCGGTCGTGCTGGTCGACGCGGCGGGGGCCACGTTGCGCCACGCGCTCACCGCACGCCCCGACCTCGTCAAGCCCAACGCCGACGAGATCGCCGACCTCGTCGGGGTCGCGCCCCGCACCCGCGCGGAGGCGGTCTCGGCCGCCTACCGGCTGGGCGATCTGGGAGCCGCGGCCTCGGTGGTCTCCCGCGGCGCCGCGGGCTTCGTCGCCGTGCTCGGCGAGACCGCGTACGAGGTGCGCGCGCCGGAGACCGTGCTCGGCAACCCCACCGGCGCGGGCGACGCCCTGGCCGCCGTCCTCGCCCGGGGACTCGCCACCCGCCAGCCGTGGTCGTCCACCCTCGCCCAGGCCGCCGCGGTGTCGGCCGCGGCCGTCGTGTCGCCGTGCGCCGGCGACTTCGACGCCCCCACGGCGGACCGGCTGCTCACCCACGTCACCGTCGAGGAGGTCACCGATGCCGCTCGCCGCCACCGCTGAACTGGTCGCCGCCGCCCGCGCCGCCGGCACCGCCGTGCTGGCCTTCAACGTCATCACCCTGGAACACGCCCAGGCGATCGCGGCCGGCGCCGCCGCCGCGGACCGGCCGGCGATCCTGCAGATCAGCCAGAACGCGGTGCGCTACCACGCCGGGGTGCTGCCGATCGCCACCGTGGCGGCCGAGGTCGCGCGCCTCTGCCCCGTCCCCCTCGGCCTGCACCTCGACCACGTGGAGGACGTCACGCTGCTGCGCCAGGCGGTGGACGCCGGGTTCAGCTCGGCGATGTTCGACGCCGGAGCGCTGCCGTACGACCGCAACGTCGCGGCCACCCGCGCGGCGGCGGACTGGGCGCACGAGAGGGGCCTGTGGCTGGAGGCGGAACTCGGTCACGTCGGCGGCAAGCCCGGGGCGCCGGCCAGCGCCCACCTCGCGGGCGTGCGCACCGACCCGGAGGAGGCGGCCCGGTACGTGGCGGAGACGGGCGTCGACGCGCTCGCCGTCGCCGTCGGCAGTTCGCACACCATGACCACCCGGACGGCGGCACTGGACCAGGAGCTGATCGTGGCGCTGCGCGAGGCGGTGCCGGTGCCGCTGGTCCTGCACGGATCGTCCGGCGTGCCCTTCGACGAGCTGCGGGCCGGCGTCCGCAACGGCATCGTCAAGGTCAACGTCGGGACGGCACTCAACGTGGCGTTCACCGGCGCGGTCCGGACGGCGCTCGCCGCCGACAACTCGGTCGACCCGCGGCGCTACCTGAGCGCCGGCCGGGAGGCGATGACCGCCGCCGTCGCGGAACTGCTCGCCGTGCTGCCGGAGCCGTCGGGGACGCCCGCCCGCGGCTGAGCCACCGGGGCCGGGGCGACGCGGCGGCCGGTCGATCGTGGACGGTCGGGCGCGGGAGCGCGTCGGGCCGCGACGCCGGCGGCGCCGGCGGCGCTCCGGGCGTAGCGACGCGCTGGGCATCGTGCTATATATGTTTAAAGCCTTGACCCCCATCGTGTCCGCTGACCCCGCTGTCGGCGGACGCGGTCAGATCCCGGTGGAGCTGCCGCTCCGCCGTGCATGCGCGGTGTCGACGACGCCGAGACGACCAGCCGGGAGTGAGCCCATGCGCCAGCGTCACATCCTCTTCGTCAACGTCCAGGGGCACGGCCACGTCTACCCGTCGCTCGGCCTGGTGAGCGAGCTCGCCCGCCGCGGGCACCGGGTCACGTACGTGACGACGGCGCTCTTCGCCGACGAGGTCAAGGCCGCCGGGGCCGAGGTGGTGCTGTACAAGTCGGAGTTCGACACCTTCCACGTGCCCGAGGTCGTCAAGCAGGAGGACGCCGAGACGCAGCTGCACCTGGTCTACGTCCGCGAGAACGTGGCCATCCTGCGGGCCGCCGAGGAGGCGCTGCGGGACGACCGCCCCGACCTCGTGGTCTACGACGTGTTCCCGTTCATCGCGGGGCGGCTGCTCGCCACCGCGTGGGGCCTGCCGGCCGTGCGCCTCACCGGCGGCTTCGCGGCGAACGAGCACTACTCGCTCTTCAAGGAACTGTGGAAGAGCAACGGCCAGCGCCACCCCGCCGACGTCGAGGCGGTGCACTCGGTGCTGGTCGACCTGCTCGGGCGGTACGGCGTCGACACCCCCGTCAAGGAGTACTGGGACGAGATCGAGGGGCTCACGATCGTCTTCCTCCCGAAGTCGTTCCAGCCCTTCGCCGAGACGTTCGACGAGCGGTTCGCCTTCGTCGGTCCCACCCTCACCGGCCGCGACGGCCAGGCCGCCTGGGAGCCGCCGCGGCCGGGCGCGCCGGTGCTGCTGGTCTCGCTGGGCAACCAGTTCAACGAGCACCCCGAGTTCTTCCGCGCCTGCGCGGACGCCTTCGCCGGCACCGACTGGCACGTGGTGATGGCGATCGGCGGCTTCCTCGACCCGGCGGCGCTGGGTCCGCTGCCGCCCAACGTCGAGGCGCACCAGTGGATCCCGTTCCATTCGGTCCTCGCGCACGCCGCGGCGTGCCTGACGCACGGCACCACCGGAGCCGTGCTGGAGTCCTTCGCCGCGGGCGTGCCCCTGGCGCTCGTGCCGCACTTCGCGACCGAGGCCGCCCCGTCCGCGGCGCGCGTGGTCGAGCTGGGCCTGGGCCACGTGCTGCCGCCGGAGAAGGTCGAGCCGGCCGGCATCCGCGAGGTCGTGGAGCGGCTCGCCGCCGACTCCGCCCTGCGGGAGCGGGTCCGCCGGATGCAGCGCGACGTCCTCTCCGCCGGCGGGCCGGTCCGGGCGGCCGACGAGGTCGAGGCGTACCTGGAGCGCACCGCCCCCTGACCCCGCCCGCGCCGCCGGGGCCCGGTGCCGGATCGGCCGGGGTGTCCGGCGTGGATGGTCGCTGCCCGGGGTGGTCTGGCCGCACGGCGTCCCCGCCCACTTGAAACTGCTGTGCCGGAAGCGGCCATCCACGCGTGTGCCTTGTCCGATCACTTGAAAAGTAGGTAGTATCCCGCCATGGGTCTTCGTGACGTCAGCGTGCTGCTGCTGTACCCGCCGAATCAGACCGCGCCCGGCACGGTGTGCAAGCCGAACGGCTCGCTCGCGTACCCGAACCTGGGTGGAGCCCTGCGCGAGCACGGCGTGCACGTCCGTGTCTTCGACGCGTGCGTCGGCGAGGGCGACGACCCGCTCGACGAGATATTCGCCAACCCCACGCCGCTGGCCAGCGGCTTCCTCCGCACCGGCGTCAGCGACGAGCGGATCCTGGACGTGGTGCGGGACTACGACATCGTCGGCATCACGTCGATCTTCACCGACCAGGAGTCGATGGTCCTGCACTGCGCGCGGCTCATCCGGGCGGCCTTCCCGGAGAAGATCCTCGTCTCCGGCGGGGTCAACGCACGGTCGCGGCTGCCGCAGTTCTTCGGGGCCGGCTTCGACGTGGTCTGCCTGTCCGAGGCCGAGCACACGATCATCGACATCGTCGAGGCCGTGCGGCGGTCGACCCGTCCGAGCTTCGCCGACATCCACGGTGTCGCCTTCCTCGACGACGGCCGGATCCGGGTGAACCCGGCGCGCGCGCAGGACGTGGTGTGGGACCTGGACACCCTCGCCATGCCGGCCTGGGACCTGCTGCCCAACGAGCGCTACTGGACCATCGCCCGGCCGCACTCCGGCCTCTTCGAGCCGGGCGCGGAGCTGCGCTACGCGACCATGATGACCTCGCTCGGCTGCCCGTTCCACTGCGCGTACTGCCACATCGCCGGCGAGCAGGAGGGGAGCCCCAGCGGGCCGATCGGCAAGTTCCGCGTCAAGTCGGACGAGCGGGTGCTGGCGGAGATCGAGACGCTGAAGAGCCTGGGCGTCGACAACGTGTTCATCGAGGACGACTCGCTGCTGGGGGACAAGCGGCGCGGCCTGCGGCTGCTGAAGAAGATCCAGGGCGCCGGGGTGACCATCTGCGACCTCAACGGCATCAACCTGATCCACCTGCTCAAGCGCTGGAAGCCCGACCACGAGGTCCTGGAGGCGATGCGGCAGGCGGGCTTCACGCAGATCAACATGCCCTTCGAGTCGGGCAATCTGCGGATCATCCGCAAGTACGCGAGCAACAAGCTCAACATCGAGAAGGCCGACCTCCGCGCGCTGATCATCGCGATGAAGGAGTACGGCTTCATGATCTACGGCAACTACATGATGGGGTACCCGGACGAGACGCTGGAGGAGATCGAGACGACCATCCAGCTCGCCAAGGAGCACGTCTCCTACGGGTTGGACGCGGCCAACTTCTTCCTCGTGGTGCCGCTGCCCGGCGCGCCCCTGTTCGACATGGCGATCGCCGGCGGGCACATCAGCCCCGACTTCGACCCGGACACGATGAACATCTACCGGGCCAACATGACCGGCACGCTCGTGCCGGCGGAGGTCCTGGAGGAGCTGCGCCACCGCGCCTGGGACGAGGTCAACTCCCCGACCTGGAAGAACGCCAAGAAGGCGTGGGCGGCGACGGTCGGCTGAGCACGCCCGGACGCCCTGGCGCGACCGCCGTCGTCACCGTTGATCGTCGGTGCTCGGCGGCGAGTCGCCCGTGGCGCCTGCGCGGGCGGTCGGGGAGACCAGCTCCCCGGCCCGGGCGGCGGCGAGGACGATCCGCGCCGTCCGGTCGGCGAGCGCGTCGTCGACCGGTTCCGCGGTGACCAGCAGGCGGAAGTGGATGGGGGCCGCCAGCGCCTTGAACACCTCGACGGGGTCGGTTCCGGCGGGTAGTTCGCCCCGGTCGACGGCGCGGCGGACCAGCGGCTCGGCGCGGCGGAACCGGTCGGCGAAGAGCCGGCGCCGGGCCTCGGCGATCTCCGGCAGGCGTCCGGCGTCGGAGTACATCGCGGCCTGCACGGCGGCGCCGACCGGGCCGGTCATGCTCCCCACCAGCGCCCGGGCGAGGGCGTGCAGGTCGGTCTCCACGGCGCCGGTGTCCTCGAGGGGGATCTCGGCGGCGAAGTGCTCGGCGAGCGCGTCGACGACGAGCGTCTCGCGGTCCGTCCAGCGTCGGTAGACCGTGGTCTTGTGCACCCCGGCGCGCTGGGCGACCGCGTCGACCGTCAGTTCCGCGTACCCCTTCTCCAGCAACTCGGCCAGCGTCGCGGCGCGCACCGCCGCCTGCACCTTCGGTCCACGCCCGACGGGCGGCGCGGGGGCGGGGTCTCGTTCCGGCATTATTGCAACTCCAAGTTGCGATGGATCGGTCGACTCTGACATGCTGCAGCGTATCGCAACTCGAAGTTGCGGTGTTGGCTGCCGCCGTCCGCGGACGAGGGACGCCTCCGGCCCGCAGTCGCCAGACCTCTCGACCCCTGGGGAACGCCATGACCCGTCAGCCACGCGCCCGCCTCCCGAGACCCGCGGCCCGCCGCGACCGGCAGGCGGTGTGGACGCCCGCCGCGCTGCCCGACCAGTCCGGACGCCTGGTCGTGGTGACCGGCGCCAACAGCGGCATCGGCTACGTCACCGCCCGGGAACTCGCCCGGCACGGCGCGCACGTCGTCCTCGCCTGCCGCAACCGCCAACGCGGACTGGAGGCGCTGGACCGGCTGCGCGCCGAGGTGCCCGGCGCGCGGGTCGAACTGCGCCGACTCGACCTGGCGGACCTCGCGTCCATCCGCGACTTCGCCGCCGGGTGGGAGCACGGCCCGCTGGACGTGCTCGTCAACAACGCCGGCATCGCGATGGTGCCGTTCGCCCGCACCGCCGACGGCTTCGAGTCGCAGTTCGGGACCAACCACCTCGGCACCTTCGCCCTCACCGGCCTGCTGCTGCCACGCCTGCTCGCCGCGCCCGACCCGCGGGTGGTGACGGTCAGCAGCGAGGGCCAACGCTTCGCCCGCTTCGACCTGGAGAACCTCAATGCCGAACGTCGCTACCGCGCGGCCTTCGCCTACGTCCAGTCCAAGCGGGCCAACCTCTACTTCGCCAGCGAGCTGCAACGACGCGCGGACCG
The DNA here is from genome assembly GCF_051386395.1 of Micromonospora sp. URMC 106. Classification (NCBI taxonomy): domain Bacteria; kingdom Bacillati; phylum Actinomycetota; class Actinomycetes; order Micromonosporales; family Micromonosporaceae; genus Micromonospora; species Micromonospora sp. URMC 106. Next base: position 61,019 of record NZ_JBPQTP010000004.1, on the reverse strand, counting down.
GGCCGGGCTCGTGCTGCGCAGCCTCGCGGTGGCGCCCGGACTGACCCGCACCAACGTGCTCACCGGCGGGGCCAACGGCGCCCGCGGCAGGTGGTACGCGACGCTGACGCGGCTGCTCGTGCGGTACGCCTTCCGCCCCACGCTAGAGGGCGCCAAGACCTCGCTCTACGCCGCGACCGTTCCCGACCTGCCCGGCGGCAGCTACATCGTGCCGGACGGGTTGTTCCAGCTGCGCGGGGAACCCGTCCCGCGGGACCGGGAGCGGGCCCTCCGCGACGCCGCCACCGCGCACCGGCTGTGGCGGCTCTCGGAGGAACTCACCGGCGTGCGCTACCCGCTGCCCCCCGCGACGCCCGGCCCGGCTGGTGTCGCGTAGCGGAGCCGGTGGCGTGCCGGATGTTGACGCAGAGCAATCTCGGAGTCACGCCCCGCCCCGTCCGCTTCTAGCGTGGAGGGACACCTTCCGGTGTGGACTCTGGAGGACCCATGGCAACCGCTGCGCGCAAGGCGTCGCCCGGCCTGGTGGCGTCGATCAACGGCCGGTACCACCGCAGGGCGCTCACCCTCTACCTGGCGGTGGTCGTCGCGCACTGGGCCGAACACCTGGTGCAGGCGTACCAGATCTGGGTCCTCGGCTGGCCGCGCCCGGAGGCGCGCGGCGTCCTGGGGATGCCGTTCCCGTGGCTGGTCAGCTCCGAGTGGCTGCACTACGGCTACGCCATCGTGATGTTGATCGGTCTGTTCCTTCTCCTGCCAGGGTTCACGGGCCGGTCGAGGGCGTGGTGGACGGTGGCTCTCGCCCTCCAGTTCTGGCACCACATCGAGCACGGGCTGCTGCTCGTGCAGGCCCACAGCTCCTTCCGGCTGCCGGGCTCGGCCGAACCGACCAGCCTGCTGCAACTCGTCGTCCCCCGCGTGGAACTGCACCTGTTCTACAACTCGGTGGTCTTCATCCCGATGGTGATCGCCATGTACCTGCACCTGCGCCCCAGCCCCGAGGAGCGGGCCGCCGCGAGTTGCTCCTGCGTGGGCAGGGCCGACGCGCCGACGTGGCGCCGGCCCGTGGTCGCCACCGACTGACCGGGATGTCCACCAACGGACGGATCTACGCCGGCGCCGCCCTCACCGTGGCGGCGCTGGTCGCCGTCCTCGCCCTGGCCGGCAGGATCGACTCCTCGTCCACCACTTCGTCGAGAGCCGAGGTGGTCTCGGTCCACCCGGCCGACGGCGCCGTCCTGGCCGACGCGCCGAGCGCGGTACGGATCCGCGTCGACGGCCGGCCGGACGTCAGCCGGTCCCACATCTCCGCGTACGACGCGGACCGGTCCCTGCTCAACCGGGGGGCGCTGACGGCGGCCGGCCCGGACGGCCTCACCCAGGCGATCGCGGTCACCGCCGCCGGTGAGGTCGCCGTCGCGTACCACGTGGTCACCGCGGACGGCCGGGACACCTCGGGCGTCGCCCGGTTCACCGTGGGCGCGGCGGGCGGGGCGCCGGCACCGCCGCCGGAGCCCGCGGCGCCTGCCCACGCCCACGGGGTCGACCCGGTCGGCGCGGCGCTGCTCGCCGTCGACGGCCTCGTGCTCCTCGCCGTCCTGGTGCTGCTCGCCCGGCGCCGCTCCCGCGCCGGCCGCGATCTCACCTGATCCCGCGACCGCCCGCCCCGGCGCACCCGCCCCCGCGGTCCCGGGTTCCGCCCACCGGCACGCCCGTTCGACGGCGCCCCGGCGCACCCGACCCTCCGCTGCCCCCGGTCCGCCCCCCGGCACGCCCGTCCGACGGCGCGCCGGCGGGCGGTCGCCGCGCGCCCCGCTCGACCACGACGCGTTCGGGTCGGCGCACGGGACGCGACCGCGCTGCGTGCACAAATGGGACGTTATGTAAGTCATGGCTGCTAAAGTCCTCGGCGTGCGGGCCGGACCGGCTCCGGTGGCACCACGCACCTGTAGGAAGGTCAAGTGGCATGAACAAGACGTCCGACGTGGTCAGGGACACCGAGCGCGAGCTGCGCGACCACCCCAGCGGCATGAACACCCTGGTGGTCCGCCGCAGCTACGACGCCTCACCGGAGGAGCTGTGGGACGCGATCACCGATCCCGAGCGCCTGGTGCGGTGGTTCCTGCCGATCTCCGGTGACCTGCGGGTCGGCGGGCGCTTCCAGCTGGAGGGCAACGCCAGCGGCGAGATCCTGCGGTGCGAGCGGCCGAGCACGATCGGCCTGACCTGGGAATCGGGAGGCGGCAGCAGCGAGGTCCAGCTGCGGCTCACCCCGGCGGGGGAGGCCACCGTCCTGGAGCTGGAGCACGCCCCGGTGCCGGTCGAGATCATCCCCAACGCGGCGCCCGGGGCGTGGGGCATCGGCGCCGGCTGGGAGATGGGCCTGGTCGCGCTCGGCGACTACCTCGCCGGTGACCTGCCCGAGGGCCGTGCGGTCGACTGGATCGCCAAGGCGGGCCCCGAGGAGCTGGCGAACGCGTCCGAGTCGGCCGAGCGGATCAGCCAGGCGTGGACGAAGGTGATCTCCCAGCGGGGGTGAACCCCGGCCTGCCGGCCGGTTCGGGAACGGGCGGGCGTGACCGCCCGCGCGGCCCCGCCCGGACCGCCGGCTCACCACGCGACCGGCAGCGCGTACAGGCCGAAGATGTTGCCGTCCTCCTTCAGCGGCAGGTCGTCGACCTCGGCCGCGAGACGCAACCCCGGCAGCCGCCGGACCAGCCGGCTCAGCGCGACGTCCAGTTCCAGCCGGGCCAGGTGCTGCCCCGGGCAGATGTGGCGTCCGTAGCCGAACGCGAGGTGGTGCCGGGCGTCGCGGTCCGGATCGAACTCGTCCGGCCGGTCGAACGCGGCCGGGTCCCGGTTCGCGGCCTGGCCGAGCGCCACCACCCCCTCGCCGGCCCGGATGGTGACGCCGCCGATCTGGACGTCGGCGGTGGCGGTGCGTGCGGTCGCCGCCTCGACCACGGTGAAGTACCGCAGCAGCTCCTCCACGGCGGCCGGGAACCGGGTCGGCTCGGCGCGCAGGCGGGCGAGCCGCTCGGGATGGGCCAGCAGCGCCAGGACGCTCAGCGAGATCATGTTGGACGTCGTGACGTGCCCGGCGACCAGCAGCACGAAGGCCATGCTCACCACGGCCTCGTGGTCCGGCCCGCCGGCCGCGCGCTGCCGGGCCAGCAGCCGGCTCAGCACGTCGTCCCCGGGGTGGCGCTCCTTCTCGGCGACCACGCCGTCGAGGAAGTCGCGGATCTCGCGGGCGCACCGGGCCCGCTCGTCGGCCGGCGCGCCCCGGCTGAACATGTGGGTGGAGCGGCGTTCGAAGAACTCGTGTTCGGCGTACGGCACGCCGAGCACCTCGCAGATCACCTGGGACGGCACCGGGTAGCTGAACGACGGCACCAGGTCGGCGCTCGACCGCCCGGCCGTCATGGCGTCGAGGTGCGCGTCGACCACCCGCTCGACCAGCGGACGCAGCTGCCGCACCCGCGCGGCGCCGAACTCGTCGACGATCTGACGGCGGGCGGCGGTGTGCTCCGGCGGGTCCATCCAGTTCAGCGGGGGACGGAAGTTCTCGAACGACGCCTGCCGCTGGCCCTCGGTGGTCGGCGCGAACCGCGGAAAGCCGGGCCGGCGCCGGTCCGCGCTCATCCGCGGATCGCTGAGCACCCGCCGGACGTCGGCGTGCCGGGACACCACCCAGGCCGTGTTGCCGCCGAGCATGGGCAGCCGGGCGACCGGCTGTTCGGTCCGCAGCCGGGCGTACTCCGCCGGTGGGCCGAACGGGCACCGGCGGGGCAGCGGGAACGCCTCGATCCCGGCCACTCCGCCGGGCCGGTCGTCGTGCCCGGCCACGCTCTCGGGCCGGTCGTCGCTCTCGGCCACGCCTTCGGGCCGGTCGCCGCGCCCGGTCACCGCAGCGCCCGCAGGCAGAGCAGGAGGCTGCGGGCCTCGATGTTGACCTGGTAGCTGAAGGCCGCCATCGCGGTCAGCTGGCGCAGGGTCAGCCAGGTGTAGTCCGGCGGCGTCGTGGTGGGGAAGTCCGCGCCGACCTCCACCACCATGTGCCGGGTCACCGCGTGGTGGAACCGCCCGCCCTCCTCGGACTGGAGCACGTCGTAGTGCACGCGCACCCCGTCGGAGAGCACCAGGTCCAGGTACTCGGGGCGGCCGGGCCGCGCGGGGCCGGTGAAGTTGTCCGGGGTGCACTGCACGGTCGGTCCGAGCTCGACGGTGTCCCGGTAGCCGGGCCGCAGGTCGGCGTGCGCCAGCACGTGCAGCACGCCGTCGATGCGTCGGACGACGAACGCCACGAGACCCGTCCCGCACGGGGCCAGCAACGGCTGGCACCACTGGGCCACCTCGCGGTTGCTGGCCCGCACCCGCCGACCCACGATGCGGAAGAACCGGCCCGAGCGGTGGCGGATCTCGTCGTCGGTGCGGTGCCAGTCCCGCACCTCGCGCAGCGGCACCCGCCGGGTCGCCAGGGTCGGGCCGGCCTTGTTGGCGGTCAGCCAGTTGCGGACGTCGAGCAGCGACTGCCACGCGCCCTCGCCGGCCAGCGAGGATGCCGCCACCCCGGCGCCGATCGTCCCGGCGTCGGGATCGGCGTCGGCCGCGTGGCCCGGCAGGCAGGACAGCACGGTACGGGCGTCCATGTTGACCAGGTTCGGCCGGTGCAGCAGGTCGTGGATCTGGCCGAGGGTCAGCCACACGAAGTCCTCGTGCGGTTCCACCTCGTCGGCGACCTCGACGACGATGTTGCGGTTGCGCTTGCCCCGGAACCAGGAGCCCTGCTCGGACTGGAGCACGTCCACCAGCACCCGGCCGCGCCCCGGTTCGAGGAAGTACTCCACGTACCGGGACCGGGCGCCGCGGTGGGTCCGCTGGTAGTTGCTCGGGGTGGACTGCACGGTGGGGGAGAACTGGACGCCGTTGACGTTGCCCGGTTCCATCTTGGCCTGCATGAGGAAGTGCAGCACCCCGTCGATCTCCCGGGCCAGGATGCCGAGGATCGCCCGGTCGGGCTGGTGGATGATCGGCTGCCACCACTCGCCGACCGGGCCGCGGTCGGTCCGCACGTGCAGGCCCTCCACGCTGAAGAACCGCCCGCTCTCGTGCACCAGGTCACCGGAGTCCGGCGCGAAGCGCCAACCGGTCAGGTCGGCGAACGGCACCTCGGTGACCTCGAACGGGTTCGCCCGCTGGCGCTGCGCGAGCCAGGCCGCCAGCTCCGCGACCGGGCGGGGGCGGTGGGCGGCCGACCGGGCCAGCCGGCGGCCGAGGTGGTCACGGCCGGCCCGCCCGGGGCCGGGTCGGGCGTCGGTGTGCGGCAGGAGCATGCTTCCTCCCTGACGGGGACGCGCTCGGCGGGACGCCGGTGGCCGGACGCCCCGGGTCGGGGCGGGCGTCCGGCCGGTGGGTCAGCCCCCGGCCAGCGGCGGGATGATGGCGACCGTGCTGTCGGATCGGGCGGTCACCCGGGACCGGTCCGCGTTCTCGACGAGGTCCCCGTCGAGGTAGACGTTGTAGTAGGTCAGCGGCTCACCCGTGTCGTCGAGCAACCGGCGGCGGTAGACGGGGTACGTCTCGACGAACTCCTTGATCACGTCCCGCACGGTGCCCTCACGGCACTCGAAACTCTTCTGGCCCCGGTGGGCCCAGCCGGCCGACAGCAGCACCGTGACCATCGTTACCTCCCGTTGTCGTCCGCCTCGGGGACCGCCGTGACGTCACGCGCGCAGCGGAAGCCGAGGGCGAAGTTGGACCATCCGGTCGGGTCCCCGTACAACCGTTCCGCGCACCGGACCTGGTAGCGGAAGTTCATCCAGGACCCGCCCCGGATCACCCGGAACCGTCCCATCACCAGGTGGATCGTCGGGTCGCACCGGGTGTCGGGCGAGTACAGGTGCGCCAGCGTGGACGTCCACTCGTACACGTTGCCGGTCATGTCGGCGCACCCGTCGACGCTGTCGCCCCGCGGGGAGAAGGCGCCGACCGGGGTGGTCTGCGGCATCGGCCCCTGCGCGGCGTGGATCGCCCCCCACCAGGCCCGCCAGGCGGCCAGGTCGCCGAGCGCCCCGGCGGTGTGCTCGGCGGTGTTGGCGTTGCGGCTGTCCCAGGTGTCCCCCCAGGGCCAGCGCCGGTACGACGGGCCGGTGGCGGCCCGCTCCCACTCCGACTCGGTGGGCAGCCGCCGGCCCGCCCAGCGCGCGTACGCCTCGGCGTCCGGGTAGGAGATGTGCACCACGGGGTGGTCGTCGCGGTTGCGCAGGCCGCTGCCGTACCCGGCCGGACGGTGCCAGCAGGCGCCCTCGCGGATCTCCCAGTAGTCGCCGTAGACCATGCTGCCGCCGGCGCGTTCCGCCGACGTCACGTAGCCGGTGCGGGACACGAAGTCGGCGAACCGGGCCACGGTCACCGGGTGCCGGTCGATGAGGTAGTCGGGCAGCGTGACCGGCACCTGCGGCGTCTCGTCGGTGAACCAGTCCCGGGGGAACGCCTGCCCCTCGCTCTCCAGCCAGTCGAGCGTCCGCTCGGGCGAGCCCTGCAGGAAGGTCCCGCCCGGGATGCGGACCATGTCCGCCGGGGTCGCCTCCGACGCGGGCCGGGCGGCGTCGAGGTCGCCGATGCGCGCCATCGCCTCAGCTCCCGTCCGGTCCGCCGGCCGGGGACGGCACCGCCTCCAGGATGCCGACGACGCTCGGCGCCGGGCAGGGCGTGACGGACTCCAGCCGGAAGCCCGCCGCCCGCAGCAGCTCGCGGAACTCCGCGACGGTGCGTTCCCGGCCGCCGTGGCAGACCATCATGTTCAGGTCGTTCATGACGACCTGCGCGACGCTCGGCGCGGTCGTGACGGTGGTCGGCATCAGCGACTCGACGAGCAGCACCCGGCTGTCGGGCCGGACCGCGCGGCGGACGGTCCGCAACACCCGCACGCACTCCTCGTCGTCCCAGTCGTGCAGCACGCTCTTGAGCACGTAGGCGTCCGCGCCCGGCGGCACCGACACGAAGAAGTCGCCGGCCTGCACCCGGCACCGGTCGGCCACGCCCTGCTCGGCGACGGTGCGCGCGGCGTCGGCGACGCCGTCGGGGGTGTCGAAGACCGTGCCGCGCAGGTGCGGGTGGGCCGCGAGCACCCCGGCGAGCAGGGCGCCGCTGCCGCCGCCCACGTCCACGACGGTGTCGAGGTCGCCGAAGTCGTACGCCGAGAGCAGGGTGGGCACGAACGCCCGCGACCCCTCGGCCATGGCCGCGTTGAACGCCGCCTGCCGCTGCGGGTCCGCCATGAGGTGCTCGAAGCAGCTCCGGCCGTGCACGTGGTCCCAGGCCACCTCGCCGGTGCGCACGCTGTGTTCGAGCTGTCCCCACGCCGCCCAGCTCTCCGGGCCGGAGAGCAGCAGCACCAGCTCCCGCATCGACCCGGTCACGTCCGCCCGCAGCACCTCGCCCTGTTCGGTGAGGGCGAAGGTGCCCGGCGTGGGCTCGTCGAGCACCTCCAGGAAGACCAGCGCCCGCAGCAGCCGGCGCAGCGACGGGGCGTCCGCGTCGGTGGCCGCCGCGAGGTCGGCGACGTCCCGCGCGCCGTCGGTGAGCAGGTCCGGTATCCGCAGCCGGACCGCCACGTGCAGCGTCTGCGCCGTGAAGAACCCGTAGATCAGCTGTTGCATGCGGTGCCGCAGCCCGGGCCGGGCGGCGGTCGTCGTGGTGAGTTCCATGCGCTCCTCCGGGTCGACGCGTCCGGTGGGTCAGCGGGCTACGGCGTCGGCGACGGCCTCGTCCGGCGACGGGGCGGCGATCAGCTCGGCCAGGTGCACCGCGATCGCCGTGACGGTGGGCTGCTGCCAGAACAGCGAGGCGGGCAGCACCTGGCGGTAGGTCTTCTCCAGCCGCCGCCGCACGATGACCGTCATGACCGAGTCCATGCCCTGCTGCACCAGCGGCAGGCGCGGGTCGAGTGCCTCGACGGCCAGCTTCATCTCGGCGGCGATCACCGCGCGTACCTCATCGGTCAGGCGTTCGCGCAGCTCGTCCGGGTCGAGGTCGGCCAGGGACTGCCGGGCCGGGCCGCCCCCGTCGGTGTCGGCGGCCGGGGCGTCGGGGACCACCGGGTAGCGCAGGCCGCTGAGCCGGGCGACCACCGCGCCGTCCGGTCCGGAGACCGTGACGTCGACCGTGTCCTCCCGGGCGTCGTCGAGGACGACGTCGACGAGGGCGACGGTGGGCGCCGCGCCGGTGGTCCAGAGCCGCTCGATCGTGTCGACGAGGCGCAGCCGGGGTTCGCCGGGGAACGCGGCCGGCGCGATGGAGACCGCGGCGTCGACGACGGCGGCCCAGTCACCGGCCGGCTGCGGGAAGCGGACCCGGGCGCGCAGCCCGCCGTTGCCGGTGGTGAGGCGGTCGACCGTCCACGGGAAACCCGTCTCCGGCACGCCGACGCGGGCCAGCCGGTCCCGGACGAGCCCGGGGTCGGCGACCACTCCGCCCGGCCCCCGGGCGTCGGCGGCCCGGGCCGGCGGCGCGGCGTCGTCCGTGACGCGCGCGGTGGCGTGGGTCAGCCACGGCGCGGCGTCCGCGCCGGCCGGGCGGGAGGCGAGCAGCAGCTTCCCGCCGTCGTCCACCACCTGGATCTCCTGGCGCCCGGCCGTGGCCAGCGGCACCCGCATCGACAGGTCGTGCAGGGTCACCGGCGCGCCGTCGCGGGCGCCGGCGGCGAGGAAGGTGGCGGCGAGCACCGCGGCCGGCACGAGCTCCGCGCCCTGCACGGTGTGGCTGCCCGGGTACGGACGGCTGGCGTCGCTGAGCACCGTGTGCCACAGCCGCAGGTCGCTGCCGGCGACGGTGGTCGCCGCGCCCAGCAGGGTGTGCGAGCCGATGTCGTGCCCGCCGGCGGCCACCGGTGCGGTGGGCTCGCGCCAGAGCTCCTGGTGCCGCCAGGCGTACCGGGGCAGGTCGGTCAGCCCGCCGCCGGGCCGTAGCCGCGCCCAGTCCACCTCGACGCCGTGGCAGTGCGCCTCGGCCACCGCGGCGAGGGCCGACCGGTGCCCGGGGGCGTGCCGGCGCAGGGTGGTCCCCACGTACCCGTCCTCGATGCCGGCGTGGTCCAGGGTCTCCCGCAGCGAGTGGGCGACCACCGGGTGGGCGGAGATCTCGACGAAGGTGCGGTGTCCGTCGGCCAGGGCCGCGCCGACCGCGTCGACCAGGCGGACGGGCCGGCGCAGGTTCGCCGCCCAGTACTCCCCGTCGCACCCGGCCGCGGCGCGCGGGTCGTCGAGCACCGTCGAGTACATCGGCACCGTGGCCGCCGAGACGCGCAGGTCGGCGGCCGCGGCCCGCAGCTCGTCGGTGAGGGCGTCCATGTGCGGGCTGTGGAAGGCCACGTCGGACTGCACCCGGCGGACCGCGATCCGGTCGGCCGGCCACTGCTCGATCACGGCGTCCACGGCGGCGATGTCGCCGGAGACGACGGTGGACGCGGGGGCGGACGCGATCGCCGCGACCAGGTCGGTGCGGCCGGCGAGCCGCTCGGCGACGTCGGCGAACGGCAGGGTGACCATGGCCATCGCGCCCCGGCCGGCGGCCCGCCGCAGCAGGGCGGACCGGCGGCAGATGAGCCGGGCCCCGTCGGCCGGGGTCAGGATCCCCGCGGTCACGGCGGCGGCGACCTCGCCGACCGAGTGCCCGATGACGGCGGCCGGGCGGGCCCCGTAGGCCCGCCAGAGCGCGGCCAGGCCGACGTGCATGGCGAAGGTCAGCGTCTGGATCCGGTCCACCCCGGCCAGCTCGGCGTCGGCGAGCGCCTGCCGCAGCGAGAAGCCGGCCTCCTCGGCGACGACCGGTTCGATCTCGTCGATCGCGGCGGCGAAGGCGGGCTCGTGGGCGAGCAGGTCGCGGCCCATGCCGGCCCAGTGCGAGCCGTGCCCGGAGAAGACCCAGACGGGCTGGGCTGGCCGGCCGGCCGGCGCCACCCCGGAGACCGTCGTGGGGTCCGGCTGGCCGGCGGCGAGCCGGCGCAGGGCGGCGACCACCTCGTCGCGGTCCTGCCCGGTGACCACCGCCCGGTGGGTCAGGTGGGCGCGGCGGCGGGCCAGGGTGTGCCCGACGTCGGCCAGCTGCGGCCGGTCGTCGCCGTCGAGCCGGTCGGCGAGCCGGGCGGCCTGCTGGCGCAGGGCGGCGTCCGAGCGGGCCGACAGCGGGTACAGCGCCCGGGCGGCGGCGTCGGCCGCCGGCGCGTCGGCGCCGGACGGCACGGGCGGCGCCTCCTCCAGCACGACGTGGGCGATGGTGCCGCCGTAGCCGAACCCGGAGACCGCGGCCCGGCGCGGACCGTCCCGCTCGGGCCAGGGCAGCGTGCCGGTCACCAGGCGCAGCCCGCTGCCGTCGGCGACGGCGTCGATCGCCCGGCCGCGCAGCGGGGTGCCCGGGATCTGGCCGCGGTGCAGCGCCAGGATGGCCTTCATCAGGCCGGCGACCCCGGCGGCCCCCTCCAGGTGCCCGATGTTGGACTTGATCGAGCCGATGAGGCAGGGCCGGTCGCCGGGGCGTCCGGCGCCGTAGACGGCGGCGAGCGCGGTCGCCTCGACGGGGTCGCCGAGCTGGGTGCCGGTGCCGTGCGCCTCGACGTAGTCCACGCTGGCCGGGGCGACGCCCGCCCGGTCGCAGGCCCGCCGGACGACGTGCTGCTGCGCGGGGCCGGACGGGGCCATGATGCCGTCGGTGTGGCCGTCCTGGTTGACGGCGCTGCCGCGGATCACCGCGAGGATCCGGTCGCCGTCGCGTTCGGCGTCGTCGAGCCGCTTGAGCACCAGCACGCCGCACCCCTCGCCGCGGCCGTACCCGTCGGCGTCGCGGTCGAAGGACTTGCTCACCCCGTCCGGGGCGAGGGTGCCGGCGGCCTGGAGGGAGGCGTTCTGCCCCGGGGCGAGCACCAGGTTCACGCCGCCGGCCAGGGCCACCGTGCTCTCGCGCAGCAGCAGGCTCTGGCAGGCCAGGTGCACCGCGACCAGGGACGCCGAGCAGGCCGTGTCGACGGCGACGCTCGGCCCGCGCAGGTCCAGCGCGTAGGAGACGCGGTTGGCCAGGGCGCAGGTGGCCGCCCCGATCCCGGTGTACGCCTCGACGGTCGGCAGGTCCTCCATCAGCCGGTCGCCGTAGTCGGTGGTGCTGACCCCGACGAAGACCCCGGTGTCGGTGCCGGCCAGCCCGGTGGGCGGGACACCGGCGTGCTCCAGGGCCTCCCAGCCGACCTCCAGCAGGATCCGCTGCTGCGGGTCCATCTCGGCGGCCTCGCGGGGCGAGAGGCCGAAGAACTCCGCGTCGAAGCCCGCCACGTCGCGCAGGTAGCTGCCGGCGGTGACGGTGTCGCGCAGGACCGCCTCGTACTCGGGGCCGCGCTCCCGGTAGGCGCGCCAGCGCTGCGCCGGGATCTCCCCGGCGGTCTGGCCGCCCTTGAGCAGCAGCTCCCAGAGGGCGTCCGGGGTGTCGACGTCGCCGGGCAGCCGGCAGCCGATGCCGATGACGGCCACCTGGTACGGGCGGTCGGCGGGATCGTCCCGGGTCATCGTCGTACCTCCGTTGGTCGGGTCGCGGCGCGGGCGGGGTCGGTCAGCGGTCGCCGTACGGGTTGTCCAGGACGCGCAGGACGGCGGCGGTGAACTCCACGCCGGGGCCCATCGCGAGCCAGAGCACGTGGTCGCCGGCGCCGACCTCGCCGGTGCGCAGCGAGTGGTGCAGGGCGAGCAGGTGGTCGCTGGCCCCGCAGTGGCCGATCATGCGCCCGAAGTCCCAGGTGGACCTCTCCATCGTCAGCCCCAGCGGCGCCATGCAGCGCTGCTCGACCACCTCGCGGGAGTAGTTCATGAAGGAGACCTTGGTCAGGTCGGTCGTGCCGATGCCGGCCTCGGCGAGCGCCTGCTCGGCGACGGTGGTCATCGTCTCCTGCGCCTCGCCGAGCACGGCGAGCACGGGGGTCTGCTCGGTGATGTGGTAGAAGAGCCGGGCGCCGAAGTCCAGCTCGCGGCCGACGGTCATGCCGGGCGGGAACATCGGCTCGCCGCCGCGGTGCACCTCCTCGGCCTCGGGCACGGTGATGGAGCAGACCGACAGCAGCTCGGCGAAGCCGCTCTCGGTGCTCAGCACCACGGCCGAGGCGGCGTCGCCGAGGATGAAGCCGAGGTTGGTGCGCCAGCGGTCCAGCAGCGGGGTGCCGTAGTTGTCGGCGGCGACGAGCATCGCCGCCTTGCGCTCGGGCGCGGCCTTCAGGTAGCTGGCCGCGAGCTCCAGCATGGTGAACATGCCGTTGCAGCCCTGCCGGATCTCGGTGGCCCGGGGCACGCCACCGAGGAGGTAGTGCTGGATGTAGGCGTGCGGCAGCCAGCCCTCGGGGCCCTGGTGCCAGGTGGCCGCGTAGAGCAGCAGGTCGATGTCGCCGCGGCTCAGCTCGCTCTCCTTGAGGGCGTCCTGGGCGGCGCGCAGCGCCATCTCCGGGGCGGGCAGCTCGCCGGCGATGGCCGCCCCGCCCAGCCCGTGCGTCTCGATGTCCTCCTGCGGGTACAGGCCCTGGGCGACGGCGTCCTCGACGGTGACGGTCTCAGGAAGGTAGGCCCCGATCCCACGGATGTACGTTCCGGCGGTGCGCATCGGCTTCTCTCCTCGGCGTTGGAAATGATCGAGGCATTCCGCTTTAAGATTATATAGCGCTGTGCCGTCGGTCAATGGCTGTCGGTGCCGCCGCCGTCCAGCGACTCGTCGCCGCGCACCAGCCCGGACAGCAGCGTGACGAACGAGATCTTCGCGGGCAGCCGCCCCTGCGGGTCCACGATGGCCTGCGCCCGCAGGTGCAGCTCGTCCTTGCCGTGGGCGCCGGCGTAGAAGAACCGGGTCAGCTCCAGCAGCGCGCCGAGGAAGTCCCGGTAGCGGTCCTCGTACACCTGCATGATGTGGCGTTCCTTCTCCGGCGCGGCCAGCGCCTCGTGCACCGCCCGCGCCACGCTGAGCGCCCCGCGCATCGCCAGGGTCACCCCGGAGGACAGCAGCGGGTCGATGAAGGCGGCCGCGTCACCGACCAGCACCCACCCGGGCCCCGAGAACTGGCTGCACGCGTACGACCAGTCCCGCGCGGCACGGTAGACGTCGACCCGCCGGGCGCCGGCGGTGAGCCAGGAGACCTCGGTCGACTCCGCGATCTGTTTCTCCAGCAACTGCTCGGGAGGAAGCCCCGACTCGACCAGCCGGGCCGACGGGGTGACGTAGCCGATCCCGGTCAGCGTCGGGCTCAGCGGCGCGTACCAGAGCCAGCCCTGGGAACGGCTCTCGGTGAGCAGGTCCCCCTCGTTCTCGCCGGGGTAGCGCAGCGCGCCCGCGTAGTAGCTCCACACCGCCACGTTGCGCAGGTCCTCGTGCCAGGAGACGAGCCCGAAGTGCCGGCCGAGCCAGCGCTGCTGCCCGGACGCGTCGACCACGATCGCGGCGCGGGCCTCGATCGGGTCCGACTCCCCCCGGAACTGGTAGCTGACCCCCGCGATCCGGTCGCCGTCGGTCAGCGGCCCCCGGACGGTGGCGCCCTCGACGACCCGCACCCCCAGCTCCCGGGCCCGGTCCAGCAGCAGCGCGTCGAACTCGGCGCGGCGGACCTGCCACGAGTACTCGAACCGGGAGTCGCGGATCTCCCGGAACCGGAACGACCACGGGGTGGTCTGGTTCGCCCCCCACAGCAGGCTGCCGCCGTACTTGACCTGGAAGCGCAGGTCCGCCATCCGCTCCCGTAGACCGAGCGCGTCGAGGGTGGGGATGACGCCGGTGATCAGGGACTCCCCGATGTGGTAGCGGGGGAACTTGTCGCGCTCCAGGAGCAGGACCCGGTGGCCCTCCAGGGCGAGCAGGCCCGCCGTGCTCGATCCGGCCGGGCCGCCGCCGACGACGATCACGTCGTACTCGGGTTCGGGATGGCTCATGGTCGACAGATCCTCCTGCTCGGACAGGGGCGACGCGGCGCTCAGGCGCCCGGCGTGAACGCGATCGGCAGGCTGGCCAGGCCCCGGAACATGGTGCGCGGCTGGTAGGTCAGCCCGTCCGGGGCGCAGGCCAGCCGCAGGCCCGGCAGCCGGACCAGGGCGCCCAACGCGGCGCGCAGCTGGGTGCGGGCGAGGTAGGACCCGAGGCAGTAGCGCATCCCCGCGCCGAAGGACATCGACGGGACCGGGTCCCGCCGGATGTCGAACTCGTCGGGCCGGTCGTACCGCCCCGGATCCCGGTTCGCCGCGCCGGCCAGGACGACCACGACGTCGTCGCGGCGCAGCCGCCGGCCGTGCAGCTCCACGTCGCAGTCCAGCTGCCGGGTGTTCGACTGCACCGACGGGTCGTACCGCAGGCACTCCTCGACGGCCCGGCCCAGCAGCTCCGGCCGGCCCCGGAGCAGGTCGAGCTGGTCCGGGTGGTCCAGCAGGCTCAGCAGGGCGTTGCCCACCTGGCTGGCCACCGTCTCGTGCCCGGTGAAGATGAAGGTGACCACCGTGCTGACGATCTCGTTGCGGCTCATCAGGCCGCGGTCGTGCGCGGCGAGCATCAGCGTCAGCAGGTCGTCGCCGCCGTCGCGCCGCCGCCGGTGCAGGGCCCGCTCCACGTAGTCGGCGAACTCCGCGATGGCGGCGTGGCCGCGCAGCATGTCGTCGGCGCTGGCGCCCCGGTCCAGGGTCCGTCCCACGTCGCGCGACCAGCGCCCGACCGGCCGCCAGTCCGCGGCGGGCAGGCCGAGCAGGCCGAGCACCGCCCGCAGCGCCAGCGGGTACGCCAGCTCGTCGACCACGTCCGTCGCGCCCCGGGCCAGCGCCGGCCGCAGCAGGTCGTCGACGGTGCCGGCGATCACCGGCTCCAGCCGGCGCAGGGCGGACGGGGAGAAGGCCGGGCCGACCACGCCGCGCAACCGGCCGTGGTCGGGCTCGTCCTGGAACAGGATGATGTCGCCGACGATCTCGGCGAGCAGCCCGGGCCCGACGAGGTCGGTCCAGAACCGCCGGATGCCGGTGCGGGCGAAGCGCTCGTCGCCGAGCACCCCGCGCACGTCGGCGAAGCGGGAGACGTACCAGACGCCGTGCGCGCCCCGGTGCACCGGGTCGTGCCGCAGCAGCCAGTGGTAGGACGGGTACGGGTCACGCCGGACGTCGGCGTCGGTGGGATCGAACGCGGTCACGGCATCGACCAGCACGAGGTGCCCCTTCCAGTGGCTCGGCGCGTCGCCCGCCGCCGGCGGCCGAGGCCGGGCGGCGGGCGGTGCGACCGGATCAACCCGAGACGCGCTCGACGATGCGCCGTACCGTCTCCGCGGGCGTGGGCAGCGCGATCATCTCCTCGCGCACCTCCCGGGCGGCGGTGCGCAGCGACTCGTCCCCGATCAGCCGGCGCAGCAGGTCGGCGTCGACCTTGTCCGACGTGCTGACCAGGCCGAGGCCGCGCCGGCTGACGGCCTCCCGGGCGGTGTGCTGGAACTGGTCGCGCGGGTCCGGCGCGAGCAGCTGCGGGATGCCCGCGTCGATCGCGGTCATCACCGTGCCGCCGCCGCCGTGGTGGACCACCGCCGTGCAGGTGCGCAGCAGGGTGTGCAGCGGCGTCCAGCCGACCGCCCGGACGTTGCGCGGCAGCGTGCCCAGCGGGCTGATGTCGAGGTCGCCGAGGGCGAGCACGAAGTCGGCGTCCACCTCGCCGGCGGCGGCGATGATGGGCTCCACGGCGCCGATGCCGAACGCCTGGAGCTCGATGGTGCCCATGGTGATCGCCACCTCGGGCCGGGCGGGCACCGGCGGCAGCCGGTCGCCGAGGACGGCCCCGCCGCCGTACGGCACCCAGCGCATGAACCAGCCCTCGGGCTCCGCCTCGAGCAGCAGGCTCGGCGGGAACGACTCGATGGTCGCCACCGGCTCGGGCAGGCTGACCTGGTGCTTCTCCATCAGGTCGGTGAGGAAGGAGGCGATCGAGCGGTGCATGCCCCGGGTCCGCCAGGCGCTCTGGTTGCGCTGCACGGCCGGCACCCCGGCGCGGTCGGCGGCCAGCAGGCCGACGGTGGCGCCCTGCTCGTAGACCACCAGGTCGGGGCGGTAGTCGTCGACCAGGGCGATGGTCCCGTCGACCAGCGGGCGGTTCACCGCCGCGATCTGCACGCCCCACTCCTCCAGGTCGATGGCGGGTCGGGTGGCGACGGTCTCGGCGAAGCGCGGGTTGTCCTTGGCCACCTGCTCGAAGACCTTGACCGCGCTGAAGTCCGGCGCCACGTCGACCACCTCCAGGCCGGCGGCGGCGGCCCGGTCGGCGTGCTCGGCGACCGCGACCAGCACGTCGTGGCCGGCCGTGCGGAAGCCCCAGGCGAGCTGGATCAGCGGGAAGAGGTGGCCGATGCCGGGGGAGGAGACGAACAGCACGCGCATGTCGGAGCCCTTCTGTTCGGGGTTCCGGCGGGGGTCACCAGCCGGACTTGATCGTTTCGACGACGTGGGACCGGTCGTCCTCGGTCAGCCACCAGCCCACCGGGATGTGGACCACCCGGTCCGCCACCCGGTCCAGTCCGGGCAGGGTGGCTCGGGCCGACGCGACGCAGCTGTGCGCGTCGTTGCGACGCGACACGACGCTGGTGGCGATGCCGGCGTCGTGCAGGCGGCGCATGAAGGCGGGGCGGTCGCGCACCTTCAGCGGGTACATCCAGAAGGCGGGCTCCCGGTCGTCGGCGCGCTCGGTCTGCTCGACGCCGTCGATGCCCGCCAGCTCCTTGTCGTAGTACGCGGCGTTCTCCCGGTGCCGGCGCAGCAGCTCGTCGACCCGCTCCAGGTTGGACAGGCCGATCGCCCCACCGATCTCGTTGAGGATGAACCGGTAGCCCCACTCGGCGACGTCGTAGTCGCCGGTGATCCGGTCCGACGCCCGCTCGATGCCGAGCCAGCGGCGCAGCCGGAGCCGGTCGTACAGGTCGTCGTCGGGCAGCACGACGAAGCCGCCGCTGCCGGTCGTGAGGATCTTGATCGCGCCGGTGCTGAACACGCAGACGTTGCCGTGCGTGCCCAGCGGCGCGCCGCGGTAGGTCGCGCCCCACGCCTGCGCGCAGTCCTCGACGACCAGCGGACGGCGGTCGTACCCCGCCGTGGCCCGGTCCACGACGGCGCGCAGCCGGTTGAGGTCCACCGGGTAGCCGAGCCAGTGGACCACCACGATGGCCCGGGTGGCGGGCGAGATCTTCGCGGCCAGGTCGTCGAGGTCCATGTTGAGGGTGGCCGGGTCGACGTCCACCCACCGGATGCGCAGCCCGTTGGCGAGGATCGGCCAGTTGGTGCCCTCGAAGGTCAGCGGCGTGGTGAGCACCTCGCCCGGCTCGGCGCGCTCCGCCTCGCCGGCGTCGGGCCGGGCGGCGAGGCTCAGCGCCAGGTGGAGTCCGGCGGTGCCGCAGTTGACCGAGACCACGCGGGGGTTGCCGATGCGGCTGCCCACGGCCGCCTCGTACTCGGCGACGGTCGGCCCGTGTTCCAGCCGGCCGCTGCTCAGGACGGCGGAGACGCGCGCGCCGACGTCCGGAGACATGGCGACCTTGGACAGCGGGATCATGACACCCCTCTCGCTAGTTGCCACATGATTCTCAAGTGCCTGAGGAGGGTCGTCAAGGGAGCCCCGTCCATATCGCCCGTACGGCGTTCTTCCTGCTTGCGGAACTCGTGAGGCGTTCGGTGCCGGGGTTGAGAAATGTATATCTTCAACGGGTCGCCGGACGCCGCGTCCGGCACCGGGTACGCGGGAGGTCCGGGTGTCGTCGCTGCATGTCCGGCTCGGGCGGACCGGCCTGCGGGTCAGCCGGGTCGCCATCGGGACCGTCAACTTCGGCGGCCGGGTCGACGAGGCCGACGCCCACCGGCTGCTCGACCACGCCGTCGCGCAGGGGGTCAACCTCGTCGACACCGCCGACATCTACGGCTGGCGGGTGCACCGGGGGTGGACCGAGGAGATGATCGGGCGCTGGCTGGCGAAGGACCCGACCCGCCGGGACGAGGTGGTCCTGGCGACCAAGGTCGGCAACCCGATGGGCGACGGGCCCAACGCCCGCGGCCTGTCCGCCCGGCACATCGTCGCCGCCTGCGAGGCGTCGCTGCGCCGGCTGCAGACCGACACCATCGACCTCTACCAGATGCACCACGTCGACCGGGAGGTCGGCTGGGACGAGATCTGGCAGGCCATGGAGCAGCTCGTCCGGCAGGGCAAGGTCCGCTACGTCGGGTCCTCGAACTTCGCCGGCTGGGACCTGGTGCGCGCCCAGGAGGCCGCGCGGCGGCGCCGCCTGCTCGGGCTGGCCAGCGAGCAGTGCGTCTACAACCTGGTCAGCCGGTACGTCGAGCTGGAGGTGCTGCCGGCCGCCGCCGCCGAGGGCATCGGGGTGCTCGTCTGGTCACCGCTGCACGGCGGGCTGCTCGGCGGCGTGCTGCGCAAGCTGGCCGACGGCACCGCGGTCAAGTCCGCGCAGGGCCGGGCCGCCGAGGCGGTCGAGCGGCACCGCGCCACCCTGACCGCGTACGAGCGGTT
Organism: Micromonospora sp. URMC 106; assembly: GCF_051386395.1. NCBI lineage: Bacteria > Bacillati > Actinomycetota > Actinomycetes > Micromonosporales > Micromonosporaceae > Micromonospora > Micromonospora sp. URMC 106. The sequence goes on along the minus strand of NZ_JBPQTP010000004.1, from coordinate 42,482 downwards.
CTGCGCCGAGACCGGCCGGGACCCGGCGGAGGTCGGCATGGCCTGGGTGCTGCACCGCCCGGGGGTGACCGCCGCGGTCGTCGGGCCGCGTACCCCCGAACACCTCGACGGCGCCCTGCGGGCCCTGCACCGGCCGTTGTCGGCGGCCGAACTCGCCCGGCTCGACGAGCTGTTCCCGCCGCCCGGCCGGGGCGGCGCCGCCCCGGACGCCTGGATGTCCTGACCTGACCCGTGCCGGCGCGCCCGGGACCCGATGACGGACGGAGCCGACGATGGCCCACTTCCTGATCGTCAACGTCGCCAGCCACGGCCTCATCCTGCCCACCCTGACCGTGGTCACCGAGCTGGTCCGGCGCGGGCACCGGGTCAGCTACGTCACCGCCGGCGGGTTCGCCGAGCCGGTACGCGGCGCCGGCGCCACGGTCGTGCCCTACCGTTCGGAGATCATCGACGCGGACGCCGCCGAGGTGTTCGGCTCGGACGACCTCGGCGTCCGTCCCCACCTGATGTACCTGCGGGAGAACGTGTCCGTGCTCCGGGCCACCGCCGCGGCGCTCGACGGCGACGTCCCGGACCTGGTGCTCTACGACGACTTCCCGTTCATCGCCGGGCAGTTGCTGGCCGCCCGCTGGCGGCGCCCGGCGGTCCGGCTCAGCGCGGCCTTCGCGTCCAACGAGCACTACTCGTTCTCCCGCGACATGATCACCCTGGCCGGCACGATGGACCCCCTGGACCTGCCGGTGTTCCGCGACACCCTGCGCGACCTGCTCGCCGAGCACGGCCTGTCGCGGTCGGTCGTGGACTGCTGGAACCACGTCGAAGAGCTGAACCTCGTCTTCATCCCGCAGGCGTTCCAGTTCGCCGGCGACACCTTCGACGACCGCTTCGTCTTCGTCGGGCCGTGCTTCGGCGACCGGCGGTTCCTCGGCGAGTGGACCCGTCCGGCCGACGACCGGCCGGTGGTCCTGGTCTCGCTCGGCACCACGTTCAACGACCGGCCCGAGTTCTTCCGCGACTGCGCGCGGGCCTTCGACGGCCAGCCCTGGCACGTGGTGATGACGCTGGGCGGCCAGGTCGACCCGGCGGCCCTCGGCGGCCTGCCGCCCAACGTCGAGGCGCACCGCTGGGTCCCGCACGTCGAGGTGCTGGAACAGGCGACGGTCTGCGTGACGCACGGCGGGATGGGCACCCTCATGGAGGCGCTCTACTGGGGGCGGCCGCTGGTGGTCGTCCCGCAGTCCTTCGACGTGCAGCCGATGGCCCGGCGGGTGGACCAGCTCGGCCTCGGCGCGGTGCTGCCCGGCGAGAAGGCCGACGGTGACTCGCTGCTGGCCGCCGTCGGGGCCGTCGCGGCCGACCCCGGGCTGCTCGCCCGGGTGGCGGCCATGCAGGGGCACGTCCGGCGGGCCGGCGGCGCGGGCCGGGCCGCCGACGCGGTGGAGGCGCACCTCGCCCGTGCGCGCTGACGACCGGGCCCGGCGGCGCGATCCGCCGCGTGGGCCGGTGGGGGCGGGATCAGCGGGCGGCGGGCGCCGGGCGCGGCGCGGCGGGCGCGGCGCCGGCGCGGAGCTGCGCGGGAAGCAGCTGCTCGGTCAGCAGGGTGCGGTACCGCGCGACGAGCGGCTCGCCGGCCGGCCGGGCCGCGAGCCACCCGCCGACCAGCCGCGCCCCCTCGATGTACGTCACCGAGTAGGCCCGCCACAGCGGGTCGGTCAGGAAGGTGGCGATCTGCGTGGCCCGGTCGCGCGGCAGCAGCAGCCACCGGTGCAGGTGCTCCACCGCGTCGTCGAGCGACGCCCCCCGGTCGTGCAGCAGGATCGCCGCGTCCTGCCGGGCCGGCATCAGCTCGTTGACGAGCCCGACCATCCGCTCGACGAGTTCGCCCTCGACGGGCACCCCCTCGTCGGCCAGGACCTCCGTGGTCCACCGCCCCCAGCCGGGCCCGGGCAGCACCGCCGCCGCGTGCTCGGCGGTGCCCTCGGCCACCAGGCACTGCGGGGTGTTGACCAGGGCGATGCGGTGCTCGTCCTGGCCCCGCTCCCGCACCAGGCCGGCCTCCTTGAGGCAGTGCTCGACGTGGTGGCCCGGGTACGCCTCGTGGGTGGCCATCAGTGGCAGGGCGGCGATGGCGCGTCCAGCCGTCTCGTTCAGCGTCACCGTGGAGCGGAACCCGCCGTGGTACCGGTTGAACGCGTTCCACGGCCGGTCGCGCACCACCTCGATGTCGACCCGCTCGGTCTCCGGCAGCCCGAGCAGCGGCCGGGCGCGGGCGCGCAGCGCGTCGGCGACGGCCCGCACGGCGCGGCCCAGCCGGTCCGGCGGCACCACGTTGCGCGCGTAGAACGCCTCGACCTTGTCCATCAGCGGGCCGGTGCCCGGGAGCAGGGCGTCGATGGCGTCGTGGACGGCCGCGTACCGTTCGGGGTCGCCCAGCCGCACCTCGACGTCGAAGTAGGTCTGCACCTCCGCGAGGAAGCCGACCTGCTCGCCCGCCGCCCGCCGGGCCGCGCACTCCACCGCCGTCAGCTGGGCGGCGAGGAACCGCCGTCGCTCCGCGTCGAGGCCCGCGTCGTCCAGGCGGCGCAGCAGGTCGCGGGCCTGCCCGGCCAGCTCCGCCGGGTCCGGTGCCGGCTCGGCGGCGACCCGGTCGGCCAGGGCCGGGTCGCCGAACCAGCAGTCGACGTAGCCCTCGATGAGCCGGCCCATCCGCAGCCCGAGCGCGAGGTAGTCGGCGACCACCGTGTCGGCGGCGCCGACACCGGTCACCGGTCCTCCCCGAGTCGCACGTCGGCGAGATCGGGCAGACCGGCGAGCGCCGGCAGGGCGGCCGTGCGGCGCACCCGGGGACCGCGCGGCGCGGCGTCCGTGGCCCGCCGGAACAGCAGGGGTACGACCGCGGCGTCGGCGAGCAGCAGCCGTTCCACCTCCTGCCACAGCGCGACCGCCTCGCGCGGGTCGGCGGCGTCCAGCGCCCGCTCGACCACCCGGTCGACCCCGGGGTCGCGGTAGCCGCCGGGGTTGCCGGGCCCCGCGCCGACCAGCGGCTGCAGGAACACCCGGGCGTTGCCGTAGGCCCACGGCGCGGTGAACGCGGCGGTCGCCAGGTCCCACCGCAGGCCGGGCGCGTCGCCCGTGCCGGTGAGCAGCGCCCGGTGGTTGGCGTCGTCGAGCGCGACCAGGCGTACGTCGACGCCGGCGGCGCCGAGGTCGGCCGCCCAGGAGCGGGCCAGCGCCAGGTCCTCGGCCGCGTCGGGGTGCACCGCGGTCAGGACGAGCCCGTCCGGGTGACCCGCGGCGGCGAGCAGGTCGCGCGGGTCGGCGTCGGGGGCCGGGTCGGCGAGCGGGTCGGGCTCCCGGTGCCCGTCGTTGCCGGGCGGTACGACGGTGTGCGCGGCGCGGACCTCGGACCACGGGTCGGCGGCCCGCGCGATGCGCACCAGCGCCGCCCGGTCGACCGCCCCGGCCACGACCCGCCGCACCGCGGCGTCGGTGACGGCCGGGTTGGCGGGGTCGCGCAGGTTGAACACCAGGCAGGGGTCGAGCCGGTGGCCGGGCACCGGCCCGCTCGGCACGCCCCACGGCAGGTCGGCGTCGTCGGCGGCGAGCCGGTCGGCCAGGTCGCGCGGGCCGCCCGTGGCGACGCGGAACTCCACCGCGTCGAACCGCTGCTGCCGGATCGGGTCGCTCTCCGCCCGCCAGGCCGGGTTCGGCTCCAGCCGGATCGTGCCGCCCGGGCGCCACGACACGACGCGGTACGGGCCGTTGGCGATCAGGTGGCGGTGCAGCTCGGCGCTGCCCGGCAGGTGGGCGTCGTACTCCGCCGGGGCCGGGGAGGCGCAGCTCTGGGCGAGCATGTCGACGAAGTCCAGGGCCGGTCGGTCGAGCTCGAAGACCACCGTCTCGTCGTCGACGGCGAACACCCCGGGGATGTCGTGGGCGTCCTGGAAGCCGGCGAAGAGGGCGGCGGTGGCCGGGCGGCCGGCGACCGCCGCGGCGTACTCGTCGCAGTACCGGCCCATGCCCCGCAGGGTGCCCCGGAAGTACGCCAGCGCGGGGTGGCGGGTGAGCGGGTTGGCCAACCGCTTGAAGCCGCGCACGACGTCGTGCGCGGTCACCGGGCGGGGGGCCGGGGTGTCCCAGAGCACGCCGGGGCGCAGGTGCACCACGTAGCAGCGGTGGCTGGTCCCCAGCCCGGCGTTGTAGGTAGAGGGCACGTCGGCGGCCAGGTCGGCGACCGGGGCGAGGGCGCGCCAGTCGTCCGGGTCGGGCTCCGGGCGGTAGCTGATCAACTGCCGGGTGCACAACCGCAGCAGTTGGCGTTCGGCCGGCAGCCAGGCGGCGGCCGGGTCCGCCTGGTGGACGGCGGCGGGCCCGAGCAGCCGCAGGGTGCCCCGCGGCCGGGTGTCGTTCGTCGTCGTCGGTGCACTGCGCGCCCGCGTCACTTAGGACATCTCCTCGGCCAGGCGGACCATCGTCCGCACGGTGTGGTCGATCTCTTCCCGGGTGTTGAACAGGTGGGTGGTGATGCGCGCCGCGTAGTGCTGGTGCGGTGAGCCGGGCACGTCGAACTCCGTCCAGCGGGTCCAGATCCGGTGTTCGGTCTCCAGGCGCCTGACGAAGCCGATGAACTTCTTGATGTTCCAGGCGTCCTCCGGCCGCCGGAACGGGTTGAACGCGATCAGCGGCGAGCGCAGCCGCAGGTCGGCGCCGGGGGAGTACATGGCCTCGACGCCGAAGGCGTCGATGAGCCGGCCGCGGGCGTACTCGGCGAGGTCCATGATGTACGCCTCGATGCGGCCCCGGCCGATGTCGTCCCACAGCTCGAAGGCCCGGGCCAGGGCGGCGCCGCGCGCCAGGTTGGCGCTGCCGGCGCTCTGCAGGTAGTCGCCCATGTTGTAGCTCTCCACCGCGGTGGTGGTCCGCGGCGGCGGACTGCCCATCATCGGGTACCAGGTCGAGATGAGCGGCCAGAACGTGGGCAGCGGCAGGGGGTTGTGCTCCGGGATGACCTTGTTGCGGACGTAGATCAGCCCGGTGCCGAGCGGGCCGCACTGGAACTTCGAGCCGGAGCAGGTGATGAAGTCCGCCCCGGTCGCCCGCAGGTCGCAGTCGAGCATGCCGGGGATCAACGCCCCGTCGATGACGGTGGTCAGCCCGTGCCGGTGCGCCAGCTCGCACAGCTGCCGGATCGGGAACATCGTCCCGGTGAACAGGGTGATCGCGGCGAACGAGAGCACCTTGGTCCGGGGCGTGATCGCCGACTCGACCAGCTCGACGATCTCCTCGGCGCGCACCTCGTGACCGGACGGCGGGGTGACCGTCCTGAGCACCACCCCGAACCGGTTGCGCAGCAGGTTGAAGTTGGACAGCACGGAGTAGCACTCGTGCGTGGTCGTCACCACCTCGTCGCCCTCGCGCAGATCGAGGCCGTGGATGACCCGGGCCACCCCCTCGGTGGCGTTGTGACAGATCACCATCTCGTCCTCGTCCACGCCGAACGTCCTGCCGATGGCGGCCCGGTACTCGGTGAACATCGCCGGGCGGTAGACGTCGAGCAGGCCGCCGGTCCACTGCCGGGTCACCCGGTCCACGGTGTCCAGCACCTCGTACGGCATCGCGCCGACCGTGCCGGTGTTCAGGTGCACGGTCGTCGGGTCCAGGGCGAACAGGTCGCGGATCTGGGCCCAGGAGGCGGTGCGCAGCGGGCTCCGCGCCGGGGACGCCGACGCGGCGGTCGGGCCGGGGGACTCCACGGTACGGCTCACGGTGATCCCTTCGTAGCCGACGACGGGCCGGGAGCGCGGCGCGTCCCGGGCCGGGGAACTGCCACCACTTTCTCAAGTGAAATTGGCGCCGACTATCGCGCAAGTTGCGCTCCTGGCCGCCGTCGCACCTGACAGGCACTTGACTCCGGTATAGCATTCGACGCAGTGCATCGGCACAGTCCGCCATCACGGGCCGGAGGGGACATGGACAGGTTGCAGTCGGCGCTGGCCCTCTACGAGGAGGCGATGGGCTACACCTACGCGGGGGCCCTGCGGGCCCCCGCCACCATCGGCGTCGCCGACCACCTGGTCGACGGCCCCCGTACGCCCGCCGAGCTGGCCGCGGCGACCGGCACCGACGCGGACGCGCTCCGCCGGGTGCTGCGCCTGCTGGCGGTCCGCGACGTGGTCCGCGAGGTCGACGGCCGGTTCGCCCTCACCGACAAGGGCGCCGCGTTGCGCTCGGACTCGCCGGTACCGGCGCGGGCCGGCATCCTCATGTTCACCGACACCATGTTCTGGACGATGAGCCACCGGGTGGCGCGTGCCCTGGAGCCGGAGCGGCCGGCTTTCGCCGACATCTTCGGCGGCTCGCTCGACGCCTACTTCGACGGCGACGCCGAGGTCGAGGCGCTCTACTACGAGGGCATGGAGACGGTCAGCGCGGCGGAACACCTGATCCTCGCCCGCGCCGGCGACTTTCCCGCCACCGGCACCGTCGCGGACGTCGGCGGCGGCCGGGGCGGCTTCCTGCTCACCGTCCTGCGCGAGCATCCCGGCTTGCAGGGCGTGCTGCTGGACCGCGCGGAGGTGGTGGCCCGGCACCGGCTGGACGCCCCGGACGTGGCGGGGCGCTGGAAGGTCGTCGAGGGCGACTTCCTCCGCGAGGTGCCCCACGCCGACGTGCACGTGCTCAAGCGCATCCTGCACAACTGGGGCGACGAGGACAGCGTCCGGATCCTCGCCAACTGCCGTCGGGTGATGCCGGCGCACGGGCGGGTGCTCGTCATCGACGCCGTCGTCCCGGAGGGCAACGACGCGCACCAGAGCAAGGAGATGGACTTCATGATGCTCGCCGCGCGCACCGGCCAGGAACGCACCGCCGCCGAGCTGGAGCCGCTGTTCGCCGAGGCCGGGCTGCGCATGGACCGGGTGGTCGGCACCTCGTCGGTCATGTCCATCGCAGTCGGCGTGCCGGCCTGACCCGGGGAAGGGCGGCAGACCCGTGCCGGAACACGACCAGCACCCCCGCCACGGCGGCACGTTGCGCTACTACGGGCCGGGTGGCCTCGACCACCTGGATCCCGCCGCCGCCTACTACGCCTTCTCCCATCAGGTCATCCGGCTCTTCGCCCGGCAGTTGTTCAGCTATCCCACCACGGAGGACGCCACCGCGCTGGTGCCGGTGCCCGACGTGGCGGCCGAACTGCCCACGGTGGACAACGGCGGCCTGAGCGAGGACGGCAGGACCTACACGATCCGCCTGCGGGACGGGGTCCGCTGGGACACCAGCCCGCCGCGGCCGGTGACCGCCGGGGACTTCGTGCGCGGCTTCAAGCGGATGGCCAACCCGGTCGCCGGCGCCGGCGCCATCGCCTACTACACGAGCACCATCGCCGGGATGGCGGAGTTCGCCGAGGGCTACCGTGCCCGCTTCGCCGGCCGTACGCCCACCGCCGCCGAGCTCGCCGACTACCAGAACGGCCACGAGATCAGCGGGCTGTGGGCCAAGGACGACCGGACCCTGGTGATCGAGCTGCTGCGCCCCGCCAACGACATGCTCAACCTGCTGGCGATGCCCTTCGCCTCCGCCGCCCCGCAGGAGTTCGACGACCTCGTGCCGGATGGTCCGGACTTCGCGCGGCTGGTCCGCTCCAACGGGCCGTACCGGATCACCAGCTACGTGCGGGGCAGCCACCTGACCATGGACCACAACCCCGCCTGGCGGGCCGACGCCGATCCGATCCGCCGCCGGTACGTGGACCGGATCGACGTCCGCATGGCCAGGGTGAGCGACGAGCGGGTCCGGGCCGAGATCGAGAGCGGGGCGGCCGACCTGTCGTGGGGCGCCGCCGTGGGCAGGCCCCGCCGGCGCACCGAGGCCGACCGGCACCTCGGCTGGGCGCTCAACCCCTACCTGGCGTTCAACCTGCACAGCCCGCACGAGCGGGGGGCGCTGCGCAAGCGCGCGGTGCGGCTGGCGATCGCGTACGCCGTCGACAAGGCCCGGCTGGTCCGGTTCTTCGACGACATGAACATCGGCACCGTGACCCGGCCCGCGCACACCGCCATCCCGCCGGGCAACTTCGGGCACCGGGCGTACGACCCGTACCCGACACCGGGGGACCGGGGCGACCGGGCGCGCTGCCGGGAACTGCTCGCCGAGGCCGGGTATCCCGACGGTCTGCGGCTGACGATGATCTACCGGATCGACGCGGTGCACGGCCAGGTGGCCAAGGCGATAGCCGAGGACCTGACCGCCGGCGGCGTCGACGTCCGGCTGGTGGAGATCGACCAGACCGACGAGTACTACCGCATCCTGCAGGATCCGGCCCGCGCGGCCGCCGGGGAGTGGGACATCACCCCGGCCGCGTGGATGCCGGACTGGTTCGGCAACAACGGGCGGTCGTACGTGCAGCCGATGTTCCAGTCCAACACCGGCGTCGGCACGGCCAACTACGGCGGCTACCACAATCCGCTGGTCGACGAGCTGATCGACCGGGCGCTGTCCGCCCCGACCGAGGCCGAGGCGGAGGAGCTGTGGCACCGGGTCGACCGGCAGGTGCTCCAGGACGTCGCGATCGTGCCGATCCTGGCCTGCGAGCCGACCATCGAGCACCTGACCAGCTCCCGGGTGCGGGGGGCGATCCCGCTGCCGCACGTCGACCGCTGGTACGACGCGGCGAACCTGTGGCTGGACCCGCCCGACTGAATTCGGCCCACGGCTAATAGCAGCCTTGACTGATATAAGCAGCTCTTGTAGTTTGGCCCCGACGGGACTTCGTGATCCGGCTACCCGAGTTCGCCTGTGACGCGACAGGAGTGAGCATGACAACCAATCCGGCCCTGGCCATCGAGACCCGCGAGCTGGTGAAGGTCTTCGGCCAGACGCGCGCGGTCGACGGACTGGACCTCATGGTGCGGGCCGGGACGATCCACGGGGTGCTGGGCCCGAACGGGGCCGGCAAGACGACGGCCATCAAGATGCTCACCACCCTGATGCGACCCACGTCGGGCACCGCGTCCGTGCTCGGGCACGACGTGGTCCACGAGGCCGCCGAGGTCCGGCGCCGCATCGGGCTCACCGGCCAGACCATGTCGGTCGACGAGGACATGACCGGGTTGCAGAACCTGATCCTCGCCGGCCGCCTCCAGGGCCTGCGGCACGCCTCCGCCGCCGCGCGGGCCGAGCAGCTGATGGAGGCGTTCGACCTCACCGAGGTCGGCAACCGGCTGGTGAAGACCTTCTCCGGCGGGCAACGGCGCCGCATCGACGTGGCCGCGAGCATGGTGGTGACCCCCGAGCTGCTGTTCCTCGACGAGCCCACCACCGGCCTCGACCCGCGCAGCCGCAGCGAGGTCTGGGAGATGATCCGGGCGCTGGTCCGCGACGGCGGCACCGTCCTGCTGACCACGCAGTACCTCGACGAGGCGGACCACCTCGCCGACGAGCTGACGCTCATCGACCGCGGACGCATCGTGGCGCAGGGCACCCCGCCCGAGCTGAAGGCGAGCCGCGCGGCCGGCGTGCTGGACGTCCGGCTGCGCGACCCGGAGCGCCGGGCCGACGCGGGCACCCTGCTCGCCGGGGCCGTCGGCGCCTCCGTCGACCTCGACTCCGACCCCGCACGCCTGTCGGTGCGGGTGACCGACGCCGACCGGGCCGCGCTGGCGCTGGGTGAGCTGGCGCGGGCCGGCATCCACGTCGACGACTTCACGCTCGGCCAGCCCTCGCTCGACACGGTGTTCCTCGCCCTCACCGGTCACTCGACGCTCGACGCCAGCGAAGAAGAGGAAGCAGAGGTACGGGCATGACGACACCCAGCACGGAGGTGCGGCCGCTGCCGGCCGAGATCTTCAGCCGGTCGGTGGCCGGCGCGGAGCGACCGCCCCGCCCCGGTCCGCTCTTCGCCGTCCGCACGTTCGCCTGGCGGAACCTGATCAAGCTCCGGTACGTGCAGGACCATCTCGGCACCGCGGTGGTCTTCCCGATCATCCTGACGCTGGTCTTCACCTACCTGCTCGGTGGCGCGATCGCCGGGTCGCCCCGGGAGTACCTGCAGTTCTTCCTCCCCGGCGTGATCGTGCTGTCGCTGGTGTCGTCGAGCATGATGAGCGCCTTGACGCTCAACCGGGACATCGCGACCGGCATGTTCGACCGGGTCCGCAGCACGCCGATCTGGCAGCCCGCCGTGCTGGTCGGGGCGATGGCCGGCGACGCCGTGCGGTACGCCCTGACGTCGATCGTGCCGCTCTCGCTGGGCCTCCTGCTGGGCTTCCGGCCGGACGGCGGCCTGTCCGGCGTGGTGCTCGCCCTGCTCTACCTGCAACTGTTCACCTTCAGCGTCGCCTGGCTGTGGATGCTGTTCGCGGTGCTGATCCCGCAGCCGACCGCCGCCGCCGGCGTCGTCAACCTCCTGCAGTTCGTGCTGCTCTTCGGCAGCAACATCCTGGCGCCGTCGCAGACCATGCCGGGATGGCTGGAGGCGGTGGTCAAGCTGAACCCGGTCACCCACGCCGCGACCGCCGCCCGGGGGCTGATGCACGGCACGGTGACCTCGGGGGAGATGGGCGCCGGCCTGCTGGCCTGCGCCATCCTCGTCGCGGTGCTCGCCCCGCCCACCATCTGGCTCTACAGCCGCAAGCAGCGCTGACGCCCCTCGCCGACGGCCCCGGTGCCCCTGCTCCCCGGCAGGGCCCCGGGGCCGTCGCGGCGTCGCGTGCCGGATCGGCCCTCGCGGGTGCGCGGTCGGGCCCGGGGCGCCTCGGGCCGGGTACGACCTCGGGGGAGCCGCCACCGGCCGGCGGACAGACGACAGCCCCGGTCGGACTCGTGTCCGCCCGGGGCTGCGACGCGGTGGGTCGAGCCGCTCCTGCCCGGCTACGAGCCGGACTGCACCAGCGCGGCCCAGGTCTCGGCGCGCTCCTGCGACACCCGCATCATCTCGGGGCTCGGCTCGAACTCCTCGGCCGCGTCCTCGGGCACCGGACCGCCGGGCAGGTCTCCCCGGACGAACATGCCGAGGAAGTCGAGGGCCATCTCCCAGCCGACGCCCACCTCGACGAGCATCGGCTCCGAGACCGTCGCGTGCTCGAGTTCGAGGAGGGTGCCGGTGCCGTCCTCGCTGAGCCGCAGCTCCACCTCGCTGTCGGGCTTGCCCTCGTACACCCAGCTGAGGGTGAGCCGCCGCGGCGGCTCGCAGCGCAGGATGTCCCCGTGGGCGTTGCCCTGGAGGGCGAAGTTGCCGCCCTCGCGGAGGTCGCCCTGCGGCTCGATGAACCAACGGTTGATGCGGTTCGGGTCGGTGCAGGCGCTCCAGACCTCGTCGACGGGCGCGTCGTAGCGCTGCCGGATGATGATGCTGCGGGCGTCGCCGGCCGCGATCCGACGCCGGCCGAGGACGCGTTCCGTCGCCTGACCCGATGCCACCGGGTTGTTCACTTCTTCGCCCCTTCCTCGTCGATCTTGGCCTGGAACGACTGGAGGATGGTCGGCCAGCCCTTGTCCATGCCGTTGCGGACCCGCTTGGCGTGCTTGGTGCCCATCCGGTCGAAGTGGGTGTGCTCGACGTCCACCCGGGTCTTCTTCTGGCCGTCGGCCACGAAGGTCACGGTGAACTCGCTCGCGTTGTCCGGGTCGATCCGGCCGAAACCGTTGAGCCGCCAGCCGATGACCAGCGTGTCCGGCTCGTCCACCTTCCGGATCAGGCCGAAGGTGTGCTCCTCGCCCTGCTCGTCGATCTCGTACCAGCGGCCGCCCTTCTTGTCGACACCCAGCGGGGCCCCCACCTTGGTGGTGCGGAAGTTGTTCGGCCACCACTCGGGGAAGCCCTCCAGGAACACCTTGAAGGCGGTCTTCCGGTCGGCCTTGACCGTGACGCTGTGCCGGACGAACGGGTCGTAGTTCGGGGGCTTCGGCTTCTTCTCGGCGGTGCTCTTGGTTGCCGTGCTCTTCGCGGCCGGTGCGGTCTTCTCCTGAGTCATGTCTCGTCCTCACTGTCGCTGTGCGGAAGATGGGCGCGTCAGGCGGGGTCCGCCCATCCTCCTCCATAAGTCGGCACGAACGTAAGTTATAGTTTATACGTAGTCCGGTCAATCGCGCGGCGAGCGCGGCGGACCCCCGCCGGGTGTCGGCCCTCCCGTGCGGCGGAAGGCGTCGCGGCTCAGTCGCCCCACCGCAGGTAGGCCGGCGCGGGTCGCCCGGGGAGCAGCCGCAGTGGCGCGTGGTCCAGGCCGAGCACCTCCCGCATCGCGATGTTCTCGCCCGGCCACTTCGGATTGTCGAGCTCGTCGAAGGCGACGATGCTGCCCTTCGTCAGGTAGGGCCGGATGGCCTCCAGGACCGCCTTCGTCGGCTCGTAGAGGTCGAGGTCGAAGTACGCCAGCGCGATGACGGTCTGCGGGTTCTCCGCGAGGTAGCGCGGCACCGTCTCGCGGACGTCGCCCTCGACGAGAACGCTGCGCCGGGTCACGTGGCCGAAGAACTCGCTGCACTCGTGCGCGTCCAGCACCTCCCGCAGGTACGCGGGGTAACCCCCCGGCACCGCGAAGCGGCCCTGGTACGCCGTCGGACCCACCCGGTCGACGTCGTTGACGTCGGGGAAGCCGGTGAAGGTGTCGAAGCCGACGATGCGCCGCAACGGGTTGTACGGCTCGTAGACCCCGCGCAGGGCGGCGAAGGTGGCGAGGTGGCGACCGAAGCGGACGCCGAACTCCATGATCACGCCCGGCACGTCGAGGACCTCGCGGTAGAGCGCGTCCATGGAGAGCAGGTCGGTCATCTGGTGGCGGCGCAGGAACAGGGGGAGGTTGTTGACCAGTTCCTCCGTCGGGATGGGGGAGTTGGTCAAGAGCTTCGTCAGGCGCTGGGTGGTCTCCGTCTCCTCCGGTGAGTCGTGCACGAACGCACGCAGGTCCTGACCGTCGCCGCTGTCCATCCGCAGCCTCCACTAGCTAGATCACTTTAGAGTTTCAAGCGTAATGGAGGGGTGTTGTCGGCACAACACGGTCGCGCCGGCCGAGATCCTCTGGCCGCTGGGGTTGTCGCCATCTCCGCAAGATAGGCCACTGTAGATCGACTTGCCCGTGTGCTAGATATGACTCAAGTAGACGGGTCGCCCCTGCCCCACTCCCGGAAAGGCAAGTGATCACCGTGCGTGTGCTGTTCGCCAGTCTCGGAACCCATGGCCACACCTACCCCCTGCTGCCACTGGCCACGGCCGCCCGTGCGGCGGGCCACGAGGTCACCTTCGCCACCGGCGAGGCCTTCGCGGGCACCCTGCGGAAGCTGGGCTTCGAACCGGTCGCCACCGGGATGCCGGTCTTCGACGGGTTCCTGGCGGCACTGCGGATCCGCTTCGACACCGACAGCCCGGAGGGCCTGACCCCCGAGCAGCTCAGCGAGCTGCCGCAGATCGTGTTCGGGCGGGTCATCCCGCAGCGCGTCTTCGACGAGCTCCAGCCGGTGATCGACCGGGTGCGGCCCGACCTGGTGGTGCAGGAGGTCAGCAACTACGCCGCCGGCCTCGCCGCCCTCAAGGCGGGCATCCCGGCCGTCTGCCACGGGGTCGGCCGGGACACGCCGGACGAGCTGACCCGGTCCATCGAGGAGGAGGTGCGGGGGCTGGCCCAGCGGCTCGGCCTCGACCTGCCGCCCGGACGCATCGACGGCTTCGGCAACCCCTTCATCGACATCTTCCCGCCCTCCCTGCAGGAGCCGGAGTTCCGGGCCCGGCCGCGGCGGCACGAGCTGCGCCCGGTGCCCTTCGCCGAGCAGGGCGACCTCCCGGCCTGGGTGTCCTCCCGCGGAACCGGGCGCCCGCTGGTCTACCTGACCCTGGGCACGTCCAGCGGCGGCACCGTCGAGGTGCTGCGGGCGGCGATCGACGGGCTCGCGGGCCTCGACGCCGACGTCCTCGTCGCCAGCGGCCCCTCCCTCGACGTCAGCGGGCTGGGCGACGTGCCGGCCAACGTGCGGCTCGAGTCCTGGGTGCCGCAGGCGGCCCTGCTGCCCCACGTCGACCTGGTGGTGCACCACGGCGGCAGCGGCACGACCCTCGGCGCCCTCGGCGCCGGTGTGCCGCAGCTGTCCTTCCCGTGGGCGGGGGACTCCTTCGCCAACGCCCAGGCGGTGGCCCAGGCCGGTGCCGGTGACCACCTCCTGCCCGACGCCATCAGCCCCGACGCGGTGGCGAGCGCCGCCAAGCGACTGCTGGCCGACGAGGGCTACCGGAAGGGGGCGCGGGCCGTGGCGGCCGAGATCGCCGCCATGCCGGGCCCCGACGAGGTCGTCCGCCTGCTGCCGGAATTCGCCGGTCGGAGCGCCGGCTGACGGCACGCCGCCGGGGTCGGCGTCCGTCGGCCCCGGTCGGGCGGCCGTCGTCCGCGCGCCCGACGCGCCGACCGGTGTGCGGTACGCGGGGCGGCCGCCCCGCCCGCCGTTCCCCGACGCCGGGGCGAGCGGTCGCGCCGTGGGCGGCGAGGGCGCGTGCCGCTCAGTCCTGGCCGTCGTCGGTCGCCGGGCGGCGCGGCCGGCGACCCTCGGACCCGCCGGTGCGCTCCCCGGCCTGGCGCGCGCGACCGCGCGCGAGCTCCGTGCCCAGGGCGTCGAGGCGCTGGTTCCAGAAGCGCCGGTAGCGGTCCAGCCACCGGTCGAGCTCCTGCAGGGGGGCGGGGTCGACCGCGTAGAGCCGACGGGTGCCCTGCGGGCGGACGGTGGCGAAGCCGTTCTCGCGCAGCACCCGCAGGTGTTGGGAGACGCCGGGCTGGGAGATGCCGAACTCGCGCTGCACGACCGCGCCAACCTCGCCGGCCGACAGCTCGCCGTCCGCCAGCAGCTCGATGATGCGCCGGCGGACGGGGTCGCCCAGGATGTCGAACGCGTGCACGGTACGACAATATCAGACCGTGGTTATAGAAGCGGCAGTTTCGCCCGCTCGCTCCGCCGGTCCCGCCCGTCGGCGGGTGGCGGACGGGCCGCCGGGCCGCGAGGGGGAGAGATGTTCGGACCGGAGCACGCCGAGGTGTACGAGGCGGCCTACCGCGGCCGGGGAAAGAGCTGGCACGCCGAGGCCACGGACGTGGCGGACCGGATCCTGGCCGCCCGCCCCGGCGCCGCCAGGCTGCTGGACGTCGGCTGCGGCACGGGCGCGCACCTGGAGACCTTCGCCACCCGCTTCCCCCACGTGGAGGGGCTGGAGCTGGCCCCGGCGATGCTGGCGCTCGCCCGGCCCCGGCTGCCCGGGGTGCGCCTGCACGCCGGGGACATGCGGGCGTTCGACCTCGGCGCCACGTTCGACGCCGTGACCTGCCTGTTCACCGCCGTCAACTTCCTCGGCACGGTGGGGGAGATGCGCGCCGCCGTGGCCACGATGTCGGCGCACCTGGTGCCGGGCGGCGTGCTCGTGCTGGAGCCGTGGTGGTTCCCGGAGCGGTTCATCGACGGGTACGTCGGCGGCGACCTCGTGCGCGAGGAGGGCCGCACCGTGGCGCGGGTGTCCCGGTCCACCCGGCAGGGCCGGGTGACGCGGATGGAGGAGCGCTGGCTGGTCGGCGACGCCGCCGGGATCCGCGAGTTCAGCCAGGTCGGCCTGCTCACCATGTTCACCCGCGAGGAGTACGACGCGGCGTTCGCCGACGCCGGCTGCGAGGCCGCGTACGTCGAGGGCTGGTTGACGGGCCGGGGCCTTTTCGTGGCGACGCGCACCGGCGGGTCCGCCACCCCGTCAATGGGTTGACCGCCCGGATCGGGTGGCGCGGCGGCCGAGATGTCCGGGCCGTTCATATAGCCGACAGGACGCTAGCCGTGGCATTGCTGACGTGGCAGTCTCCTGTTCACAACGATCTATTCGTCAGTTGTCGGAAAATGCTGGACCGGACGGTCGTTCCGTTGTCGTGCCCTGTTCACGATCTGGTCGGAATGTGTCGCGGTTCAATTTTCCGTGCCTGACCGGATCGACCACGACGGCGTGCTGCGCCCGGCCGAGGACGGCGGGGGGACGCCGTGCGGTCCGGCCGGCCACGGCGGGCCGCGCGGCACCCCGACCCCCCGTCGCCCGCCGCCGCGGAGGCGCCTCGACACCTCTCGATCGAGGAGCGACGTGACCGACACCGACGGACGACCGCACCGACTGCCGGCTCTCACCGGGTACCGCTTCTTCCTCGCACTCACCGTGGCGCTGGTCCACGTCTTCTCGACGTCCCAGCTCTTCGCCGACGACGCACTGCAACTCGGGCTGGGGCTGACCACCCCCCTGGCCTCGGCGGCGCTGGCCTCGTTCTTCACCCTCAGCGGCTTCGTCCTGACCTGGTCGGCGCCACCGGGCGACACCGCCGCCCGGTTCTGGTCGCGCCGGTTCTGGAAGATCGTGCCCCTGCACGTGCTCGGCTGGGCCGTCGCCGTCGGGTTCCTCGTGGCGACCACGGCGCCCTCGCCGGCCACCGGCGTCTCCGCCGACCTGGAACCAGGGCCGGCGGTGGCGAGCCTGCTGCTGGTGCAGGGGTGGGTGCCCTCCTGGGAATACCTGTCCTACCTCAACGCGCCCGCCTGGTCGATCTCCACGGAGGCGTTCTTCTACCTGCTCTTCCCCCTGCTGCTGCCGCTGGTCCAGCGGATCCCGGCGCACCGGCTGTGGCGGTGGTGCCTCACGTTCGGCGGCGGGATCCTGCTGGTGTCGGTGGTGAGCCCGCTGCTGCCGGGTGCGCCGCAGCTGGGCTGGCTGCCCTTCAACCTCAACGAGTACTGGTTCGTCTACACCTTCCCGCCGGTGCGCCTGCTGAACTTCCTGCTCGGCATGGTGCTGGCCCGGATCGTGCTGACCGGCCGGTGGCGTCCGGTGGCCCGCTGGAAGCTCGTCCTCGGCACGGTCCTCGCCTTCCTGGTCACGCCGATGCTGCCGTTCACCTTCATCTTCAGCGCCGCGCTGTTCGTGCCGCTGTTCGCCGTGATCCCCAACCTGGCGCTGGCGGACCTGGCGGACCGCGGGCGGGTGCTGCGCGGCCGGGCCCTGGTCGCCCTCGGCGACGCCTCCTACGCGCTCTACATCGTCCACTTCCCGATCATGCTGATCGTGCGCCACCTGGTCGGCGCCGAGCGGCGCTTCGGGGCCGGCACCGGAGCCCTGATCGCCGTGGGCATCCTGATCGTCTCGACACTCGTCGCGCTGGGCCTGCACCGGTGGTTCGAGGAGCCGCTGCGGCGGCGCTTCGCCGCGCCACGTCGCGCCGGCCGGCCCGACCTGGGCACCGGTACGGGGCCGGCGACGATCCTGCCCCAGCAGGTCTGACCACCACGCCGGCCGCCGCGCGGGATCCCCGGCCCGGGTCCACCCGGGTCGGGGCGCCGGCCCGGGTCCACCCCGGGCGGACGTGCCCGGCAGGGTGGACGGTGGCCTGCCGGTGGCCGCCGGGCGCCGCCCCGAGGGACGCGCCCGGCGGGCGCCGGCGGCACGGACCGGCGGGCACCCCGGCCTACCGGACGACCAGCCCGTCGTCGGCCTGCGCCGTCCACCACGGGTTGCGGCGGGCCCACTCGACGGTCCGGCGCAGGCCGGTCACCAGCGGCACCCGGGCCCGCCAGTCCAGCAGCGCCGCGGCCTTGCCGCAGTCCGGGACGCGGCGCGGGATGTCCTGGTAGCGGGCCCCGAGCCCGGCGCCGGTGTCCGCGCTCAGCGCCGCCACCGGCACCCCGGCCACCGTGCCGGCCAGCCGGACGGCCTCGGCGACGGTGGTCTCCACGCTGCTGCCGATGTTGAAGCACTCGCCGACGGCCCGCGGATGGGCCGCCGCCAGCAGGGTCGCCTCGGCCGCCTCGTCGATCCAGGTGAAGCACCGCGTCTGGCGGCCGTCGTCGTACACCACGGGCGGTACGCCGCGCAGCAGCCGGGCGATGGTGCGGCTCAGGACGTAGGCCGGGCGCTGGCGCGGGCCGTAGACGTTGAAGTACCGCAGCACCGTCACCGGCAGGCCCTCCTGCCGGTGGAAGGCGAAGGCCAGGTGCTCGGCCGCCGCCTTGCTCGTCGAGTACGACCACCGGTCCGTCGCCGTGCTGCCGAGCACCCGGTCGTCGTCCTCGCGCCACGGCACCCGCGGATTGCGCCCGTACACCTCGCTCGTGCTGGACACCACGACCCGGGCGCCCGCGCGCAGGGCGGCGCGCAACGCGTTCCGGGTGCCGTCCACGTTGATCTCGACCACGTCCAGCGGGCGACTGAGGTACCGGTCGACGCCCACGACCGCCGCGAGGTGGTAGATCTCGTCCGCCCCGGCGGCGGCCGCCGCCAGCGCGTCGGCGTCCCGGACGTCCCCGCGCACGTGCCGGACCGCACCCGGCGGGTGCGCGAGGTCGGGCGGCGGGTCGGCGAGGTCGTAGACGACGACCTCGTCACCCCGGCGGGCCAGCCGTTCGACGACGTGGCTGCCGACGAAGCCGAAGCCGCCGGTGACCAGGGATCTGGGCACTGTCGCTCACCTTCCAATGCCGCGGTATGCGAAGCCGAACCGGTGCAGCTCGCGGATGCGCGCCGGCGAGAGGTGCATGCGCCCGTCGAAGACCAGGCAGGGCTGGTCCACCCGCCCGGCCAGGACGCCGAGGTCGAGCTCGTGGAACTGGCGGTGCCCGGCGAGGAAGGCCAGGCAGCCCGCCCCGGTCACCGCCTCCTCCAGGCTCGCCGCCGGCGCGACGCCGAAGCGGGCGACGATCTCGGCGGGGTCGGCCAACGGGTCGAAGATCCGGACCCGGAAGCCGCTGTCGCGCAACGCCGCCACGACGCCGCGTACCGGCGTGTTGCGCACGTCGCCGGTGTCGTTCTTGAACGCGGCGCCGAGCACGGCGATCGTCGTGTCCGCCGGATCCCGCCCCAGCTTGACCAGCTCGTCGCCGATGACGGCGGCGGTGTGGCGGGGCATGTCGTCGTTGACCGCGCGGGCCGTCTCGACCGTGCGCAGGGGCACGCCCCGGTCCCGGCCGTCCCGCCAGGCCATCCACGGGTCCTTGGTCAGGCAGGAGCCGCCGACACCGACCCCCGGCAGCAGCAGGTTCACCATGCTGCTGCCCTTGGGCAGGGTGTTCGCCGCACCGATCACGTCGAGGACGTCCACCCCGAGCACCGCGCAGTACCGGGCCAGCTCGTTGGCGATCGCCACGTTCGCGTCGATCCACCAGTTGGTCGCGAGCTTGACCACCTCGGCGGCCTCGGCCGACGGCACCTGCCGCACGTCGACGCCGAGCGCGGACCGCCAGAACCGTTCGGCCGAAGCGGCGCTGCGCGGGCCGCACCCGCCGACCACCACCGGCAGCGTGCGCACCTGCGCCAGCGCCACGCCCTCGGCCAGCCGCTCCGGGCAGAAGGCCAGCCCGAAGTCGCGCTCGTGCACCAGCCCGCCGCTCTCCAGCAGGGGCGCGACGAGGGTACGGGTGGTGCCCGGGGAGACCGTCGACTTGAGGATGACCAGCTGTCCGGCGCGCAGCCGGGGAGCGATCTGCTCGCACGCCGCCACGAGCTGGTCGGTGACCATCTCGTGGCCGGGGTCGGTCGGCGTGCCGACCGTCACGATCACCACGTCCGCCCCGTCGACCGGGTCGTACGACGTGCTGGCCGTCAGCCGTCCGGTGGCGGCGAGGTCCCGGACCGCCTCGGCCAGGCCGGGCTCCGGCAGCCGGCAGCGGCCGGCCCGCAGGTCCGCGACCGTGCCGGGGTCGCTGTCGACCGCGACGACCTCGGCGCCGCGGCCGGCGAGGGTGACGGCGAGACAGGTGCCGACGTAGCCGGCACCGGCGATGACCACCCTCAGCGGGGACGGTCCGCCCGGGTCGGGAAGGAACGGCATGATGGCCCGGCACCGCCTTCCTGGTCACGACCTCGTGGTCCTGTCGCCGACAAGAGCGCGTGCCCGTGCCGCCGGGTCACGCGATGGCCGCCGTGGCGAGCGCGGTGCGGCCGGCCGTCCAGGCCGAGCCCGAGCGGCCCGCCGGTCCGGACAGCCGCATGAACCGCTCGACGAGCCGGCACACCGGGCCGATGGCCAGCGCCGGCGGGTCGGTCGGCCGCGGCGGCGCGGCGTCGACCCGGGCGACCGCGTAGCCGTCCTGGGGCAGCACCAGGTCGGTGGTGCCGACCAGGTGGCTCGTGGGCTCCTCGTCCACCAGGGCTCGGGTCAGCGTGCTGTCGCCCCGGACCAGCACGACCCGCGCCTGGTACGGGCCCGGGCGGGTCGCCACCCGGACCGGCGAGCCGCCGGCCGCCACCGCCCAGGCGGTCGGCGCGTCCGTGGCCTCCCGGTCGCCGCGCAGGCCGACCAGCACCAGGTCGCCGGGCGCACTGCCTGGCACGTGCAGCATCAGCCGGGGCCGGGTCACCTCGGCGGCCGCGTGGCGCAGCCAGCCCGCCAGGGCGTGGCAGGGCCGGCCGGCCAGCAGCCGCGACATCTGCCGGAAGTGTCCCGGCGACGTGCCGACGAGCCGGGAGAACTGGGTCGTGAAGGTTCCGGCGCTCGTGTAGCCGACGTGGCCGCTGATCGCGGTCACCGTCAGGCCGGAGTGCAACAGCATCCGGCGGGCCTCCGCCATCCGCAGCGCGGCGAGGAAGCGGGCCGGGGTCATCGTGGTCACGTCGCGGAACAACCGGTGGAAGTGGAACGGGCTGAAGGGGACCACACGGGCCAGGTCGGCCAGCTGCAGCGGCTCCGACAGATGCCGGCGCATGTAGTCGATGGCCCGCGCCGCGGCCGCCTCACGGGACTGTTCCACCGTGTTCCGGGCAACGCCAGACGTCGATTTCACATCAGCTCCCTGTGGCAGTGGATCGGGCACCGCAGAGGAGTCTGCGCAGTCCTCCTTGACGTTTTCTTGAACGCCTCGGACACGCGCTGGTGGCGCCCCGGACGCCTCAGCCGAGCAAGTTGGGAGAAGCAGATCCGATGAACGCCGTGAAACATGGGTCCGGAGCGGTACGGCGATCCGGAGCTTCACTCGGAGCTGGATTTGGGCGAACCATTTCGCCAATGTCGTCAGATTTACCGCGTCCCACCTGCTCGAGGAGTGCGCCATGCCCGCAAATTGGCGAGCCATTCGTCAATACGTCCTGACGCCGGGGATGGCCCAGACCACGTTCGCCACCCGGGGCTTCCGGGCCCGCGACGAGGCGACCCGCGAGCGGCTGGAGTCGGTCGGCGCCCACTTCCTCACCGGCTACGGGCACGCCGTCGGCGCCCGGGGCCCCGCCGAGGCGACCGTGGCGCTGGAGACCGTCGAGCCGGAGCTGCGCGGGTTCGCGTACGAGGGCGCGGCGATGGGCTTCGCCGTCCTGGACGGGCTGACCGGTGGCCGCCGGGTCGCCGAGTTCCTGGCCGGGCCGGCCGCCCGGCACGTCTACATGGTCCACGTCGGGGTGGGCTGGGCGATGGCGCGCCTGCCCCGTTGGCGCCGGCACGCGATCCAGCCCGCCGACCGCCTGCTGGGCTGGCTCGCCCTCGACGGCTACGGGTTCCACCAGGCGTACTTCCACACGGGGCGGTACGTGCGCTCGCACCGGCGCGACGAGGTGCTGCCCTGGCCGGGCGACCCCGTCGGGCGGTGGACCGGGCGGGTCGTGGACCAGGGCATCGGCCGCGCGCTGTGGTTCGTCGAGGGCGCCGACCCCGACCGCATCGCCGACGCCGTCGACGGGTTCCCGCCGGACCGGCACGAGGACCTGTACAGCGGGGTGGCGCTGGCCGCCACGTACGCCGGTGGGGCGTCGCCCGAGGAGCTGCGGCGGCTGCGCGAGCGCGGCGGCGCGTACGCCCCCGCGATGGCCCAGGGCAGCGCCTTCGCGGCGGAGGCCCGGGAGCGCGCCGGGCTCACCACGGTGCACACGGCAGCCGCCACCGAGGTCTTCTGCGGTGCGCCACCGGCCGAGGCGGCGGCGGTCACCCAGGCCGCGCTGGCCGACCTCGACCGGGACGGGCCGGAGCCGGCCTACCTGGTGTGGCGGCAGCGGATCGCCAAGCAGTTCGTGACGCTGGGGAGGTGCTGACCCTTGTCGGCAATCATCACAATGTTCCGCCGGCAGTTGGCCGGGCTGGTCGCGCTGGTGCTGCTCACCGGCATGTACGTGCTGGTCCGGCAGCCGGAGGCGAACGCCGACGAGCGGCGCGCCATGGCACAGCCGTACCGGTTCACGCCGATGTCGCTGCCGATGCCCGGCGGCCTGCCGCAGCAGTCCATCCGCCAGGTCAACGGCGCGTACCGGCACCTGGCGGCGTGGATCTCCTCCGTCGGCTCCGGCGTCGCGATGAACGACCTGGACGGCGACGGGCTCGCCAACGACCTGTGCGTGACCGACCCGCGGGTCGACCGCGTCGTGGTCACCCCGGCCCCGACCGCCGGCGCCGACCGTTACCAGCCGTTCGTCCTGGACCCGGCGCCGCTGCCGATGAACCCGCACATCGCGCCGATGGGCTGCTTGCCCGGCGACGTCAACGCCGACGGCCGCACCGACCTGCTCGTGTACTGGTGGGGCCGAACCCCGGTGGTCTTCCTCGCCCGGGCGGACGCGACCGGGCTGTCCCGGGACGCCTACCGGCCGGTCGAGCTGGTGCCCGGCGCGGCGACCGACGGGGGCCGGTACGCCGGGCCGAAGTGGAACACCAACGCGGCCACGCTGGCCGACTTCGACGGCGACGGGCACCTGGACGTCTACATCGGCAACTACTTCCCCGACAGCCCCGTCCTCGACCCCGACGTGCACGGCGGGGTGGCGATGAACCGGTCCATGTCCAACGGCCTCAACGGCGGCGAGGACCACGTGTTCCGGTGGACCGGCGGCAGCGCGGGCACCGCCCCGAGCGTCTCCTTCGCCGAGGTGCCGAACGTCTTCGACACCAAGGTCTCCCGCGGCTGGGCCCTGGCGGTCGCCGCCAACGACGTCGACGGCGACCAGTTGCCCGAGCTGTACGTGGCCAACGACTTCGGGCCGGACCGGCTGCTGCACAACAGGTCGGAACGGGGGAGGATCGCCTTCGCGCCGGTCGAGAGCCCCGGCCTGCCCGGTCTGACCCCCAAGTCCAAGCGGCTCGGCCACGACTCGTTCAAGGGCATGGGCGTGGACTTCGGCGACCTCGACCGCGACGGCATGTTCGACCTGTACGTCGGCAACATCACCACCTCGTTCGGCATCCAGGAGAGCAACTTCGCCTTCGTCAACACCGCCGCGAACACCGACGAGCTGCGCGCGGCGCTGCGAGCCGGCGAGGCGCCGTGGCACGACCGGAGCGCGGAGCTGGGCCTGGCCTGGAGCGGGTGGAGCTGGGACGTGAAGTTCGGCGACTTCACCAACCGGGGCGAGCCGGCCATCGTGCAGACCTCCGGCTTCGTCAAGGGCGAGGTCAACCGGTGGGCGCAGCTGCAGGAGGCGGCCACGGCCAACGACGACCTGCTCGCCGACCCCCGCTGGTGGCCGAAGGTCGAGAAGGGCGACGACATCGCCGGCGGCCAGCACCTGGCCTTCCACGTCCGGGGCGCCGACGGCCGCTACGAGGACCTGAGCGAGGAGCTGGGCCTGGCCGACCGGGTGCCCAGCCGGGGCGTCGCCACCGGCGACGCCGACGGCGACGGCCGGCTCGACTTCGCCGTCGCCCGGCAGTGGGACGCGCCGGTCTTCTACCACAACGACAGCCCGGGCACCGGGGCCTTCCTCACCCTGCGGCTGCTGCACGAGCAGGCGTCGGCCGCCGACCCGCTCGCCGGGGCGGGATCGCCCGTGGTCGGCGCGCACGTCCGGGTGACCACGCCGGACGGCCGGGTGCTCATCGACCGGGTCGACGGTGGCAGCGGCCACTCGGGCCGGCGCAGCAACGAGGTGTCGCTCGGGCTCGGCGACGTGACCGGTCCGGTGTCGGTCCACCTCAGCTGGCGGGACCGGTCCGGCGTCCCGCACGAGCAGGAACTGTCGCTCACCGCCGGTCGACACACCCTCACCCTCGGCACTCAGGCTCGGGAGGTCTCGCGATGACGCAGAAGCCGAAGAAGGACCCGCGGATCACCGCGCTGCGCAGGTTCGCCATCTCCATCACCATCCTGAACGTCGCGGGCTACACCGTGCTCGGCTTCGAGCAGGCCTGGGCGTGGCCGCTCTTCGCGCTCGCCACCGGCTACGCCGTGGAACTCGTGCTGGAGACGATCGGCGCGCGGGCCGAGCGCCGTCCGCCCCGCTACCTGGGCGGCGGACCGCGGGGCCTGGTCGAGTTCCTCTACCCCGCGCACATCACCGCCCTCGCGGTGAACATGCTGCTGTACGTCAACGACCGCCTGCCGGTGATGCTCTTCGCGGTGGCCGTGGCCATCAGCGGGAAGTGGCTGTTCCGGGTGCCGGTCAACGGCCGGCTGCGGCACTTCATGAACCCGTCGAACTTCGGCATCGCGGTGGTGCTGCTGCTGTTCCCGTGGATCTCCATCGCGCCGCCGTACCAGTTCACCGAGTACCTCGAAGGCCCCGCCGACTGGATCGTCCCGGCGGTCATCGTCGTCTTCGGCACCATGCTGAACGCGAAGCTCACCGGCCGGATGTGGCTGATCGCCGGCTGGCTGGGCGTGTTCGTCCTCCAGTCGGTGGTGCGGGGACTCGTGCTGGACACCGCCATCCTGCCGGCGCTGGCGACCATGACCGGGGTGGCGTTCGTCCTGTTCACCAACTACATGATCACCGACCCGGGGACCACCCCGTCGCGGCCGCTGTCCCAGTTCGCCTTCGGCGGCGGGGTGGCCCTGGTCTATGGCGTCCTGACCGGCGCGTCCATCGTGTACGGCCTCTTCTTCGCCACCGCCATCGTCTGCCTGATCCGCGGCGGCTTCCTCTGGTCGCTGCACGCGGTGCGCGTCGCCGCCCGGGACGGCAAGGGCGCGACGCCCGCCGCGGGGACGCTCGACGGCGCGGTGCCACCGGCGGTGGCCCGGGAGATGGTGCGGGCATGAGCAGGATCGCCGTCGTCGGCCTGGCCTGCCGCTTCCCGGACGCCGCCGGCCCCGGACAGCTGTGGGAGAACGCCCTCGCCGGGCGGCGCGCGTTTCGTCGCCTGCCGGACGAGCGGATGCGGGCCGCCGACTACTGGTCCCCGGACCCGGCCGCCCCCGACCGCTACTACGCCGGCAACGCGGCGGTCATCGAGGGGTACGAGTTCGACCGGGTGGCGTTCAAGGTCAGCGGCAGCACGTACCGGTCGACCGACCTCACCCACTGGCTGGCCCTCGACATGGCCGCGCAGGCGCTCGCCGACGCCGGCTTCCCCGACGGGGACGGGCTGCCGCGGGAGCGGACGGGGGTGGTCGTCGGCAACACCCTCACCGGCGAGTTCACCCGGGCCGGCATGATGCGCCTGCGGTGGCCGTACGTCCGGCGCGTCGTGGGCGCCGCCCTCGGCGGGCAGGGCTGGGACGACGACCGGGTGGCCGGGTTCCTCGCCGACCTGGAGCGCTCCTACAAGGCGCCGTTCGCCGAGATCACCGAGGACAGCCTCGCCGGCGGCCTGTCCAACACCATCGCCGGGCGGATCTGCAACCACTTCGACCTGCACGGCGGCGGGTACACGGTGGACGGCGCCTGCGCCTCCTCGTTGCTGTCCGTGGTCACCGCCTGCCGGAGCCTGACCGACCTCGACGTGGACGTCGCGGTGGCCGGCGGCGTGGACCTCTCCATCGACCCCTTCGAGATGGTCGGCTTCGCCAAGACCGGCGCGCTCGCCAGCGACGAGATGCGCGTCTACGACCGCCGGTCCAACGGGTTCTGGCCCGGTGAGGGCTGCGGCATGGTGGTGCTCATGCGGGAGCGGGACGCGCTCGCGCAGGGCCGGCGCATCTACGCCTCGGTGGCCGGGTGGGGCGTCTCCTCCGACGGCCGGGGCGGCATCACCCGACCGGAGGCGGCCGGCTACCGGCTGGCCCTGCGGCGCGCGTACCAGCGGGCCGGTTTCGGGGTGGACACGGTGCCCCTGTTCGAGGGGCACGGCACCGGCACGGCCGTCGGCGACGGCACCGAGCTGCGCGCCCTGAGCGAGGAACGTCGGGCGGCCGACCCGGACGCCGACCGCGCGGCGATCGGATCGATCAAGGGAATGATCGGGCACACCAAGGCCGCGGCCGGGGTGGCCGGCCTGATCAAGGCCGTGCTGGCCGTGCACCACCAGGTCATCCCCCCGACCGTCGGGTGCGTCGAGCCGCACCCGGAACTCACCGCCGAGCGGCCCGCGCTGCGTGCCGTGCGACGCGCCGAGGAGTGGCCGGCCGGCGCTCCCCAGCGCGCCGGCGTGACCGCGATGGGCTTCGGCGGCATCAACACGCACCTCGTCGTCGACGGCCCCGCCCGGCCCCGCCGCCGGTCGCTGGACCGGCGGACGCAGCAGCTCGCCCGGTCCGTGCAGGACGCCGAGCTGCTGCTCGTCGACGCGGACACCCGCGACGAACTGCACGAGCGGCTGGCGGACCTGCGGTCGATGGTGTCCGGGCTGGCCTTCGCCGAGCTGGGCGACCTCGCCACCACCTTGCACCGGGGCCAGCGCGGCCGCGCGTACCGCGCGGCGGTCGTGGTCCGGTCGCCGGAGGACGCCGAGCGCGCCCTCGGCCTGGCGGCTCGGGCGTCGGCGCCCGACGGCGCCGGGGCACTGGTCGACCCGGCGCGGGGCGTCTTCCTCGGCCGGGTCACCCGGCCGGCCCGGGTCGGCTTCCTGTTCCCCGGCCAGGGTTCGGGCCGGGGCTGGGGCGGCGGGGCGCTGCGCCGGCGGTTCACCGAGGTCGACGACGTCTACCGCGCGGCCGGGAAGCTCCCCGTAGACGGCGCGGCCGGGTCGACGGCGTCCGCCCAACCGCGGATCGTCACCGGCTCGCTGGCCGGGCTGCGCGCCCTCGCCGCGCTCGACATCGACGCGACCGTCGTCGTCGGCCACAGCCTCGGCGAGCTCACCACGCTGCACTGGGCGGGCTGCCTCGACGAGGACGAGCTGCGGGAACTCGTCACGCTCCGGGGCGAGACCATGGCCGCGCACGCCCCGCCGGGGGCGATGCTCGGCGTCACCGCCGGGCCGGAGGAGACCGCCGCCCTGCTGGCCGGCACCACCGCGGTGATCGCCGGCTACAACGGGCCCCGGCAGACGGTCGTCGCCGGCGCCGACGACGCCGTGGGCGAGGTGGCCAGGCGGGCCGCCGCGGCGGGCGTGAACTGCACCCGGCTGCCGGTCGGGCACGCCTTCCACTCGCCGCTGATGGCGCCGGCGGCCGACGCCTTCGCCGGGCACCTGCGGTCCCGTCGGTTCGGGCCCGTGCTGCGCCGGGTCGCCTCGACGGTGACCGGCGCCGTCCTGGCGTCCGACACCGACCTGCCGCAGCTCCTGCACCGGCAGATCGAGGCGCCGGTGCGCTTCGCCTCCGCGCTGGCGTCCGCCGCCGCCGAGGTCGACCTGTTCCTCGAGGTCGGCCCCGGGAAGGTGCTCACCGGCCTGGCCCGCGAGCAGGAGCCCGACGTGCCGGCGCTGGCGGTGGACACGGACGCCGAGTCGGTGGCCGGCCTGCTCGCCGCGGTCGGCGCGGTGTACGCGCTCGGCGGACCCGCCGCGTACCCGGCCCTGTTCGAGGACCGGCTGACCCGGCCGTTCGAGCTGGACCGGGCCCGCACGTTCTTCGCCAGCCCCTGCGAGGCGGCCCCCGAGCTGGCCGGGCCGGCACCGGCCGTGGTCGACCGGGCCCCGCCCCGCCCCGCCGACGTGCCGGTGCCGGCGGCCACCGGCGCGCTGGAGCTGGTGCGGCACCTGGTGGCGCGGCGCGCCGAGCTGCCGGTGGAGGTGCTCCGCGACGACAGCCGGTTCCTCGACGACCTGCACATGAGCTCGATCACCGTCGGTCAGCTCGTCAACGAGGCCGCGCGGGCCATGGGGCTGCCCGCGGTGGCGATACCGACCAACTTCGCCACCGCCACCGTCCGCGAGATGGCCGAGGCGTTGCAGGCCCGGGAGCGCGAGGCGCCGCACGAGCGGGCGGACCTCGTCGCCGGGGTCGCGCCGTGGGTGCGTACCTTCGTCGTCGACCTGGCCGAGGAGGCGCCGCCGGCGACCGACCCGACGGAACCGTGTGGTCGCTGGCAGGTGTTCGGCGGCCACCCCCTCTCCGACGCGCTGCGACGGGCCCTGGAGGCGGGCGGGGTCGGCGCCGGCGTGCTGGTCTGCCTGCCGGACGAGCCCGGCGAGGAGCACCTCGTGACCGCGGTGCGCGGGGCCCAGGCGGCCCTGCGCCAACCCCCCGGCGGGCGCCTCGTGGTGGTGCAGCCGGCGGCGCGGGCCACGGCGCTGGCCAAGACCGCCCGGCTGGAGGGCGACCGGCTGCGGACCACCGTCGTGACCACCCCCCTCGACCCGGCCGCCGTGGCGCGCGTCGTCGCCGAGGTCGCCGCCACCGACGACTTCACCGAGGTGGTGTACGACGCGGGCGGCGTCCGCCGGGTGCCCCTGCTGCGCCCGTCGCCCGTGGCCGACGGCGAGCCGGGCGCGCTGCCGCTGGGACCGGCCGACGTGCTGCTGGTGACCGGCGGCGGCAAGGGCATCACCGCGGAGTCCGCCCTGATGCTGGCCCGGGAGAGCGGCGCCCGGCTGGCCGTCCTCGGCCGGTCCGACCCCGCGGTCGACGAGACCCTGGCCGGCAACCTGAAGCGGCTCGCCGACGCCGCGTCCGACCTGCGCTACCTGCGCGTCGACGTGACCGACGCCGGCGCGGTGGCCGACGCGGTCGCAACGGTCACCGCGGACTGGGGCCCGGTGACCGCCGTGCTGCACGGGGCCGGGCAGAACACCCCGGCGGCGCTCGGTGACCTCGACGAGGCGGCCCTGCGCGGCGTGTTCGCCGCGAAGGTCGACGGCCTGCGGGCCGTCCTCGCGGCGGTCGACCCCGCGCGGCTGCGCCTGCTGGTCACGTTCGGCAGCATCATCGGGCGGGCCGGTCTGCACGGCGAGGCGCACTACGCCGCGGCGAACGAGGCCCTGGCCGAGCTGACCCGGGAGGTGGCCGCGACCCGTCCGGGGTGCCGCGCCGTCTGCCTGGAGTGGTCGGTGTGGTCGGGGGTCGGCATGGGGGAGCGGCTGTCGGTGGTCGAGTCGTTGAGCGGCTCCGGCGTCACCCCGATCAGCCCGGACGACGGCCTGCGGGTGCTGCGCGAGGTGGTGGCCGACGACACGATGCCGCCGGTGGTGGTCGTCACCGGGCGCACCGGCGGCCTGGAGACGGTGCGCTACCACCGCTCGGAGCTGCCGCTGCTGCGCTTCACCGAGCGGCCGCTGGTCCGCTACGACGGCGTCGAGCTGGTCTGCGAGGTCGACCTGGCGCGCACCACGGATCCGTACCTGGAGGACCACCGGCTCGACGGGGATCTGATCTTCCCGGCGGTGCTCGGGTTGGAGGCCATGGCGCAGGTGGCCACCGCCCTGGCCCGACACCCCGGGGTGCCCGTGATCGAGGACGTCCGGTTCGACCGCCCGGTGGTCGTCGACCCGGAAGCCGGCACGACCGTCCGCATCGCCGCGCTGGTCCGGTCGGAGCAGGTCATCGACGTCGTCCTGCGCAGCGCGGCGACCGGCTTCGCCGCCGACCACTTCCGCGCCCGGCTCCGGTTCGCGCCGGACGAGGCATGCCCGGTCGACACCGCGGCGCCGGCCCCGGCGGAGTTGCCGGCCGTACCGCTCGACCCGGCCCGCGACCTCTACGGCGACGTGCTGTTCCAGGCCGGGCGGTTCCGCCGGATCAGGGGGTACCGGCAGGCGGCGGCGCGGGTCGCCGAGGCCGAGGTGGTCACCAGCGACGCCGGCTCCTGGTTCAGCGCCTTCCTGCCGGGCCGGCTGGTGCTCGGTGACCCGGGCGCCCGGGACGCGTTCATGCACGGCATCCAGGTGTGCGTACCGGACGCGACGCTGTTGCCGGAGGGCATCGACCGGATCTGGTCGGCGGGCCCCAAGCTGTCGGCCACCGAGGCCGTGACGATGACCGCGCGGGAGCGGGAGCAGCACGGCACCGCCTACGTCTACGACGTCGTCGTCCGGGACGCCACCGGCGCGGTGATCGAACACTGGATGGGGCTGCGGCTGCGCGCCGTGCGGCCGCACGCGCCGCAGGGGGCCTGGCCGCCCGCGCTGCTGGGGCCGCTGCTGCAACGACGGCTCGCCGAGGTGTTCCCCGGAGACATCGCGGTCGCCGCCGCGCCCGGGGGCGGGGCCCGCGACTCCGGTGCGCTGCTCGCCCGTGCGCTGGGCCGGCCCGTGGTGGTGCGGCACCGCCCCGACGGTCGGCCGGAGGTCGACCTGCCGTACACCGTCTCCGTGGCGCACTCCGCGCCGCTCGACCTGGCCGTCGCCGGCGTCGGGGCGCTGGCCTGCGACGTCGAGCCGGTGGCCAGCCGGGCGGCGGACGCGCGGCGCGACCTGGTGGGCCGGCACGCGGCCCTGGCGGAACTGCTCGTCGCGGAGGTCGGCGACCCACCGGACCTGGCGGCCACCCGGGTCTGGTGCGCCGTCGAGTGTCTGCAGAAGGCCGGGCGGCCCGAGGGGCGGCTCACCCTGCTGCCGGGGGCTGCCCCCGACGGCTGGGTGGTGCTGGACGCCGACGACGTCCGCGTGGCCACCCGGGTGGTCGCGGTGGCCGGCGCCGCGGCCCCGACCGTGGTGGCGGTGCTGGCCGGGTCGGGGCGGTGAGCATGCCGCGCTACTACGAGTACCGGCACGTCGTCGGCTTCGAGGAGACCAACCTCGTCGGCAACGTGTACTACGTCAACTACCTGCGCTGGCAGGGCCGGTGCCGGGAGATGTTCCTGCACGAGCACGCGCCGGACATCCTCGACGAGCTGCGCGCCGACCTGAAGCTGTTCACGCTCAAGGCGGAGTGCGAGTTCTTCGCCGAGCTGGCGCCGTTCGACCGCCTCGCGGTCCGGATGCGCCTGGTCGAGCTCACCCAGACCCAGATGGAGCTGGGCTTCGACTACCTGCGGCTCGGCGGCGACGACCTGCTCGTGGCCCGGGGACGGCAGCGGATCGCCTGCATGCGGGGGCCGAACGGGCGGACCGAACCGGTCCGGGTGCCGGCGGGCCTGGTCCGGGCGTTCGCCCCGTTCCGGTCGGCCACGGCGGGACAGGGGTGAGCGGCATGCGCTTCGACACCAGGCTGGTGCACGGCGGCCGCCGGCCGGCGGCCGGCACCGGGGACGTCGTCCCCCCGATCCACGTCTCCACCACCTACGAGCGCCGGGTGCAGGACGGGCCCCGCTACTTCTACGGGCGCGGCGAGAACCCCACCCGGGAGGAGCTGGAGGAGTGCCTCGCCGGCCTGGAGCGGGCACCCTTCGCGACCGTCTTCTCCTCCGGACAGGCCGCCGCGGCGACCCTGCTGTCGCTGGTGCGGCCCGGGCAGTGCGTGGTGAGCACCGACGACGTGTACTCCGGCACCGACGGCCTGTTCGACCTGGCCGCGCGGCAGGGCGTGCGGGTGCGGTACGCCGACCTGACCACCCCGGAGGGAATCGCGGCGGCCCTCGCGGAACCGGACCTCGCCCTGGTCTGGATCGAGACGCCGACCAACCCGCTGCTCACCGTGGTGGACGTCGCCGAGGTCAGCCGGCGGGCGCACGGGCGGGGCGCCCGCGTGGTGGTGGACAACACCTTCGCCAGCCCGGTGCTCCAGCAGCCGCTGGCGCTCGGCGCGGACGTCTCGCTCTACAGCACCACCAAGTCCATCGCCGGTCACGCGGACGTGCTGGGCGGCGCTCTCGTCTACCGGGACGCGGACCTGCACGCGGCGGTGCGGGCGTACCGGACGACGGCCGGGAACGTGCCGGGCGCGCTGGACTGCTTCCTGGTCCGCCGTGGGCTGCACACCCTGTCGTTGCGGGTGCACCGGCAGGTCGCCACCGCGCGTGTCCTGGTGGAGCGGCTGCGGGCGAGTCCCGCGGTGGGCGCCATCCACTATCCGGGGTTGCCGGAGCATCCGCAGCACGCGGTCGTCAAGGCGCAGATGGGCGCTCCCGGCGCGATCGTCTCCTTCGACTACCTCGGCGGCTCCGCCGCGGAGCTGCTGGACCGGTTCACGCTCTTCACCTGCGGGGTCAGCCTCGGTGGCGTGCACTCCCTCGTGGAGTGCCCGGCCCTGATGACGCACCGTCCGCTGTCGGCCGAGGCGCGGTCGCGTCGGGGCATCGGCGACTCGCTGATCCGGTTGTCGGTCGGCATCGAGGACCCGCACGACCTCGCCGAGGACCTGTCCCGGGCGCTGGCGGGCGGGCCCTGAGCCGGCGGCCCGCCCGCGTCCCGCCGTCCACCCGCCTGCCACGAAAGGGGCCGTACCC
The DNA here is from genome assembly GCF_051386395.1 of Micromonospora sp. URMC 106. NCBI lineage: Bacteria > Bacillati > Actinomycetota > Actinomycetes > Micromonosporales > Micromonosporaceae > Micromonospora > Micromonospora sp. URMC 106. The sequence goes on along the minus strand of NZ_JBPQTP010000004.1, from coordinate 10,162 downwards.
ATGGCCATCCGCGAGATCGACACCACCCTGCCGGTCGTCCGGACGCTGCCCGCGCCGGGTCGCTACCTGTGCGGCCTCACCTTCGACGGTGAGTTCTTCTGGCACTCCGACCAGGAGGCCGGCGAGATCTACGCCCTCGCCCGGCACGACGGGGCCGTCGTGCGGACCCTGTCCTGCCCCCGGGTGCGGGCCGACCTCACCGTGGGCGGCGGCGCGCTGTGCCAGGTGGGTGGCCGCCCGAAGCGGATCCTGCTGATCGACCCGCTCACCGGCGACATGCTCGGCGAGAAGGAGGTGGCCCCGCCCAGCGGCCGGCTCTGCGGGGTGGAGACCAAGGGCGTGGCGATGTGGATGGGGTTGCGGGGGCCGTCGGTCGTCCAGCTCCGTGACGTCGCCACGATGACCGTCCAGCGTGAGTTCCCCGTGCCCGGCGTGCCGTCCGGGCTGACGGTGGCCGGTGACCTCGTGGTCTACGCCGACTTCGAGGGCGCGATGCTGCGGGCGGTCGACGCCCGGCACGGCACGCTGCGCGGGGAGGCCCCCGTGGCCGGCCGCCCGGTCGGCCTGACCTGGGACGGCGCCCTGCTCTGGTACGCCGACTTCGCCGGCCGTCGGCTGGCGGCGGTGCGGCTGCCCGACCTGCTCGCCACCGGCGCGCAGCCCGGCTGAGCGCGCAGCCCGGCTGAGCGCGCCGCCCGGTCGGCCCGCGGACGCCGTCAGGCCCGGTCGGGGACGTAGTCGTTGCCGGCGTACCAGTCGCCGCGGCCCCGCGGCAGCAGGTCGAGCACGCTCCAGACCGGGCTCAGCAGGTCGATGCCGCGTTCGCCGCCGTCCGGGAAGCTCGCCGGGGCGGAGTAGAAGTGCCGCACCCGGTCGCCCTCGGCCCGCAGCACGCTGGCCATCGGTCGCTGCGTGCCGTCCGGGTGCTCGGCGCGCAGGTCAGCGTTGAACGACGTGCCGTGGCTGGACAGGACCCGCAGGCCGGTCCAGCCCCGGCGCCGGGCCCAGGACCGCAGCCGGGGCAGCGGCGCCTTGGCCACCACCGCCACGGCGGTGTGCCGGCGCAGGTGCGGGAGCACCCCGTGGAAGCCGTCCACCCACAGCGAGCACATGGGACACGCCTCGGCGGCGTCCGGGGCGTACATCAGGTGGTAGACGAAGAGGGTGTCGTGCTCCTCGAACAGGTCGCGCAGCCGGACGCTCCGGGCCGGTCCCGGCTGTTCCAGGTCGGCCGGCCCCTCGGTGAGCCGGTAGTCGGGCAGCAGGGGGCCGGGCGGCAGCCGGCGCCGCGCCGCGGCGACCCGTTCGAGCCGGTCCCGCAGATCCTGTTCGGCCGACGCGAGCGAGCGCCGGGCGGCCACGTACGCGGCGTCGGCGCCGACGGGCCAGCTCGGCAGCTCGGTTTCCTGGTCCACGTCGGTCATCCGGCTCTCCTCCGCGCGACGGTCGGGCCACTCCCGGCAGGCTACCCCGTCCCCTACCGGGCGTGATGTTTCCACCACGGGGACCTCCCATGCGTTACGCTTTAAAAATGCGTGGTGTTTTGCTCGCTGGTGGCACCGGCTCGCGAATGTGGCCGGTGACCCGGGCGGTCTCCAAGCAACTGATGCCGGTCTACGACAAGCCGATGATCTTCTATCCGCTGAGCACCCTCGTGGCGGCGGGCGTGCGGGAGATCCTCATCATCACGCGTCCCGACGAGCAGTCGCAGTTCCGGCGCCTGCTGGGCGACGGCCACCAGTGGGGCCTCGACCTGCGGTACGCCGTGCAGGAGCGCCCGGAGGGCATCGCCCACGCGCTCCTGCTGGCCGCGGAGTTCCTCGCCGGCGGCCCGGCCGTGCTCGTCCTCGGCGACAACATCATCCACTCCGCCGAGCTGGACCGGCAGCTCGCCGAGCTGACCGACGTGGACGGGGGGCTGGTCTTCGGGCTCCCGGTGGCGGACCCGAGGCCCTACGGCGTGCTCGACTTCGACGAGTGCGGCGCGGTGCGCGACATCGTGGAGAAGCCGCTGGTCCCGCCGTCCCGGTACGCCGTGCCCGGCCTCTACGTGTACAGCTCGGACGTGGTCTCCATCGCCGCCGAGCTGACGCCCAGCCCCCGGGGCGAGCTGGAGATCACCGACGTCAACCGGGCCTACCTACGCCAGGGCCGGCTCCAGGTGCGCCTGCTCGGGCGGCGGACCGCGTGGCTGGACACCGGCCGGTTCGGCGACCTGATGAAGGCCGCCGAGTACGTCCGGGTCATCGAGGAGCGGCACGGCGTCAAGGTGGGCTGCGTCGAGGAGGCGGCCTGGCGGGCCGGCCTGCTCGACGACGCGGCGATGCGCCGCCTCGCGGTGCCGCTGCGCGCCAGCGGGTACGGCGACTACCTGCTGCGCCTGCTCGACGGCGAGCGCCCCGCGCGGCCGGCCGCCGTCCGGTGAGGTCGCGGGACGCCGGGCGCGGCGGGCGGCCGAGGCCGTTGCCCGACAAACTTGTCAATCATATAGTGATCTGAGGCCGAGTCCGCCTGCGAGGAGAGCGACATGACCGCCGTCCAGTTCGACTCCGTGGCCTTCAAGGCCGAGCAACGCGACACCTGGAACGCGGTCAGCGCCGGGTGGGACTTCTGGCAGGACCGGTACGAGCGGGCGGCGGCGCCGGTGACCGACTGGCTGCTGCGCGCCGCCGAGCTCCGGCCCGGGCACCGCGTGCTCGACGTCGGCTGCGGGACCGGCGAGCCGTCGGTCAGCGCCGGCCGGCTGGTCGCCCCGAGCGGCCGGGTGCTCGGCATCGACCTCGCACCCGAGATGGTCGACCGGGCCCGGCACTGCGCCGCCGGCCTCGGCCACCCGATCGAGTTCGCGGAGTCCGACGTGGAGGCCCTCGACCTGCCGGCGCACTCCTTCGACGCGGTGCTCAGCCGGTGGGGGCTGATGTTCGCGGTGGACCGGCGGCGGACCCTCGCGGACCTGCACCGCCTCCTGGCGCCCGGCGGCGTGCTCGCCGCGGCGGTCTGGGGCCCGCCGGAGGCCAACCCGATGACGTCCCTGGGCTTCCGGACGCTGGCCGCCGGCCTGCCGGACCCCCCGCCGGGGCGGCCCGGCCCGTTCAGCATGTCCGACGCCGCCCGCACCCGCGCCGAGCTGCTCGCCGCGGGGTTCACGGACGTCGCCACCGAGCCCGTCGGGATCGCGATGCGCTTCGGCTCCGTCGACGAATACCTCGGGTACACCCGGGACGTGACGCCCCCCGGGGTGCTCGCGGCGGTGCGGCGGCAGCTCGGCGCCGACGCGGAGCGGGCGGGCTGGGAGCGGCTCGCCGAGGCCGCCGCCGCCTTCGCCGACGCGGACGGCGTGGTCACCCTCCCCGGCTCGGCGCTCTGCCTGCGCGCGCGCCGCGCCGCCGACGCCTCCGCAGCGCCGACCGGCGCCGGCCGGCCCGAGGCCGCCGGGTCCGGCCCGCCGCCGGCGGCCGGGCCGGGGAGGGCCGGATGACCGCGGCCTGCCCGAGCGCACGCCCGCTCCGCCCGCCGGCCGGCCACCCCGCCCTGCTGGCGCTGGCCCAGTCGTACGTCGACGAGGCCGCCGCCCGCGGCGAGCTGCCGCGCCGGGACCTGCGGCGGCTGCCCGGCACCCGGGTCGACGTCGACCCGGAGTTCTGTCGCACGGTGGCCCGGCACTTCGACCGGGCGCCCCGGCGGGACCTCGGCCCCGACCTGGCGGCCCGCTACCGCCGGTTCGCCGAGGAGAACCTGCGCCACTTCGCCCTGCTGGCGCGGGCGGGGATCCGCGTCGAGCCGTGGCGGGGCCCCGGGCAGCCCTACCGGGGCGCGGCGGACCTGATCGACCGCCTCGACCGCACCGGCGTGCTGTACGTCTACCTCACCCGGGACGGCCACGGCCCGGACGGGCCCGCCGCGGACCACCCGCTGTGCGCCCCGTCCGGTGTCACGGTCGGCGGCGTCCCGCTGCTGCACAACGACATCTTCCGGGCGGTGCACGACGCCTTCGGCCACGTCATGCTCGGCGCCTCGATGGGGGTGGCCGGCGAGTTCCTGGCCGCGTACGGGCACATGGCGATGTACTCGCCCGAGGTGCACCCCGTCGTCTTCACCGAGCAGGTCGGCCAGATCTGCTGGTTCTTCCACGGCCCGCACCTGGCGGACCGGTCCGGGCGGTGGCCCCGGCGCGGCGAGCCGGGGTGGATCCCCCCGTCCGAGCGGCCCTACCCGGAGCAGAAGCTCTTCCCCTGCCCGCCGGGTTTCCTCGACCGCTTCACCGCAAGCTTCACGGAGGAAGCAGGATGACCGACACGGCTGCCCATCCCCTGTCCGCGGTGCGGGCGGAGTTCCCGTTCCTCGACCCGTCCGGGTACGGCCCGCCGCTGGCCTACCTCGACAACGCCGCGACGACGCAGAAGCCCCGGTCGGTCCTCGACGCGGTGGTCGACTTCTACACCACCTCGAACAGCAACATCGGGCGCGGCTTCTACGAGCTCAGCCGCCGGGCCACCGGCCGCTACGAGGAGGCCCGCGAGGTCGTCCGGCGCTTCGTCAACGCCGCCCACGCCGACGAGATCGTGTTCACCCGGGGCACGACGGACGCGGTCAACCTGCTGGCCGACACCTTCGCCGAGCGGATCGTCGGCCCGGGCGACGACATCGTGGTCACCGGCATGGAGCACAACTCCAACCTGCTGCCGTGGCGGCGGCTCTGCGAACGGCGCGGCGCAGGGCTGCGGATCGTGCCGTCGCCCGCCGGCGGGCCGGTCCGGCCCGAGGACCTGGCCGCCGTCCTCGGCCGCCGGACCCGCCTCGTCGCGGTCAGCCACGTCTCCAACGTGCTCGGCACCGTCAATCCGGTCCGGGAACTCGTCGCGGTGGCGCACGAGCGGGGCGTGCCCGTCATCGTCGACGGCGCGCAGGCGGTCGCGCACCTTCCGGTCGACGTGCGGGAGATCGGCGCGGACTTCTACTGCTTCTCCGGGCACAAGGTGTACGCCCCGATGGGCTCCGGGGCGCTGTACGGCCGGCGCGAGCTGCTCGCCGACCTGCCGCCGTACCAGGTCGGCGGTGGGACGGTGAAGGGCGTCTCGCACGACGTCCCGGTGTCCTACGTGCCCGTCCCGGCGCGGCTGGAGGCCGGCACCCCGGACATCGGCGCCGCCGTCGGGCTGGCCGCCGCGTTGACCTGGCTGGACGGTCTCGGCCGGGACGCGGTGCGGGCGCACGACGCGGAGCTGGTCCGGTACGCCGTCGACGTGCTGCGCGACGTGGACCGGGTCCGGGTCGTCGGCGACCCGGCCGCGGACCCGGCGGGCATCGTCTCCATCGCCGTGGACGGTCTGCACCCGTACGACGTGGGCGGGCACCTCGACCGGCACGGCATCGCCGTGCGGTCCGGCGTGCACTGCGCGAGCGCGTTCCTCGACGACCTGGGGCTGCTCGGCACGGTGCGGCTCTCCTTCGCGGTCTACAGCACCCGCGGCGAGGTCGACCGGGTCGCCGAGGCGCTGCGCACCGTGCGGGCGGGGGATTGGACCACCCAGTACCCGGACACCCGGTTCCGGTGACCGCCGGGCCGAGCCCGGTCGCCACCGGGGAACCGGGCTTCGACACGCTGCCGGCCGGGGAACTGGCCTCGGCCGCGCTGGACCGGGCCCGCCGGCTCGGCGCCTCGTACGCCGACGTGCGGCTGCGGCGGGTGCGGGCGCTGCGCGAGCGCGTCCGCGACGCGCAGCCCGAGGGCACCCAGGAGAGCGTCGAGACCGGGGTGGGCGTGCGGGTCCTCGTCGACGGCACCTGGGGGTTCGCCGCGGGCGTCGACCTCACCCCGCCGGGGGTCGCCGACCTGGCCGCACGGGCCTGCGAGCTGGCCCGGATGCTGCGCCCGCTGCGCGGCGCGCCGGCGCGGCTGGCGCCCGAGCCGGTGGGCGGCCCGGCGGTCTGGGAGTCGCCGTGCGAGGTCGACCCGTTCGCGGTGCCCGCCGCCGAGCGCACCGCCCTGCTGGCCCGCTGGTGCGCGGTGCTGCGCGACGGCGGCGTCGACCTCGCCGAGGCGTACCTGCAGGTGTTCCGCGAGTCCACCGTGTACCACGACAGCGAGGGCCGGCGGATCCGGCAGCGCCGGACGTGGCTGCACCCGATGGTGATCGGGTTCCGGGTCGACTCCGACAGCGGCACCTTCGAGACCATGCGCACCCTCGGGCCGCCGGCCGCGCGCGGCTGGGAGTACCTGACCGGGGCCGGCTGGGACTGGGCGGGGGAACTCGCCCGGCTGCCCGGGCTGCTGGCCGCCAAGCTCGCCGCCCCGTCCGTCGAGCCGGGGGAGTACGACCTGGTCATCGACCCGACCAACCTCTGGCTGACGATCCACGAGACCGTCGGGCACGCCACCGAGCTGGACCGGATCCTCGGCCGGGAGGCGGCCTTCGCCGGCACGTCGTTCGTCGCCGCCGACGACATCGGGTCGCTGCGCTACGGCTCGCCCGCCATGAACGTGGACGCCGACCGCACCACCCCGCACGCGCTCGCCACGATCGGCTACGACGACGACGGCGTGGCCGCCCGCTCGTGGCCACTGATCCGCGACGGCGTGCTGGTCGGTACGCAACACGACCGGCAGACCGCCGGCGCCGCCGGCCTGGACCGCTCCACCGGCTGCGCGTACGCCGAGTCGTACCGGCACCTGCCCGTGCAGCGGATGCCGAACGTCTCGCTCCGCCCGGCGCCGGGCGGGCCGGACACCCGCGAGCTGATCGGCCGGGTCCGCGACGGGCTGTACGTGGTGGGCGACAACAGCTTCTCCATCGACATGGCGCGGGTGAACTTCCAGTTCACCGGGCAGCGCTTCTACCGCATCCGGGACGGCCGGCTGGCCGGCCAGGTGCGCGACGCCGCGTACACCGGGACGACGCTGGAGTTCTGGCGGTCGCTGGAGGCGGTGGGCGGCCCGCAGACCTGGCTGCTGTCGGGCGCGGGGCAGTGCGGCAAGGCGCAGCCGCTGCAACTCGCCGCCGCCGGGCACGGCTGCCCCTCGGCGCTGTTCCGACGCGTACGCGTGACCAGCACCCGGACGGAGGCGCCCGCGTGAGAACCCCGAGCCCGCAGGAGACGGTCGAGATCGCCCTCGCCGCCGCGCGCGGCGAGGACTGCGTGGTGATCGTGGAGCAGGGCGCGGACGTGCACCTGCGCTGGGCGGACAACGCGCTCACCGGCAACGGCAGCGGCGACGAGCACCGGGTGTCGGTGGTGGCCGTCGCGGCCGGCCGGGTGGGGGCGGTGTCGCTGTGCGGACCGGCCGACCGGGCCGAGATCGTCGCCCTCGTCCGGGCGGCGGAGGAGGCCGCCCGGCAGGCGCCGCCGGCACCGGACGCGCGGCCCCTGCCCGCCCCCGCCGCCGGATCGCCGCACTGGGACGAGCCGGTCCCGGCGGCGGCGTCGGCGGTGCTGGCCGGTCTGGTCGACCAGCTCGCCGCGGGGTTCGGCCGGGCGCGGCGCGACGGCCGGGTGTTGCACGGGTACGCCGAACACCGGCTGCGCAGCACGTTCCTCGGCACCTCGGCGGGCGTGCGGCTGCGGCACGACGAGCCGGCCGGGCACCTGGAGCTGACCGCGCGCGGCCGCGACGGCCTCCCGGTCTGGACGAACGCCGTGACGACGGACTTCACCGACGTGTCGGTGGCCGCGCTGCAGGACGAGCTGGACCGGCGCCTGCGCTGGGGCCGGCGGCGGATCGAGCTGCCGCCCGGGCGCTACGAGTGCCTGCTGCCGCCGACCGCCGTCGCCGACCTGATGAACTACGCCTACACCACGGCGGGAGCCCGCGCGGCGGCGCAGGGCCGGACGGTCTACAGCGGGACGGGCGGTCGCACCCGGATCGGGGAGCAGCTCGCCGGCGTGCCGTTGACGCTGCGCAGCGATCCGGCGGCCGACGGGCTGCGCTGCGCCCCGTTCCTGGTGGCGCCCTCGTCGACGCCGACGCGGTCGGTGTTCGACAACGGTCTCCCGCTGGGCCCGACCCGCTGGTGGGACGAGGGCCGGCTGCGGTCGCTGGTGCACACCCGCGACAGCGCCGACGAGCTGGGCATGCCGCTCACGCCCGCCGTGGACAACCTCATCCTGGAGGGGCCGGGCGGCGCGTCGGTCGCCGACCTGGTCGCGGCCACCCGGCACGGCCTGCTGGTGACGAGCCTCTGGTACATCCGCGAGGTGGACCTCGCCACCATGGCCCTCACCGGGCTGACCCGCGACGGCGTCTACCTGGTGCGGGACGGCGAGGTCGTCGGCGCGGTCAACAACTTCCGGTTCAACGACAGCCCGCTGGCGATGGCCGCCCGCGTGACCGAGGTGGGCGCCACGGTGCCGACCCGCGCCCGGGACTGGGGTGACGCCGTGGCGCGTACGGCCATGCCGATGCTGCGCGTCCAGGACTTCCGGCTCACCGCCGCCACCCGCGCGGTCTGACCCACCGCCCGCCCCGGCGCCGCGCCGGCGCCCGGCGGATGGGCGCCTCGACCCCTCCGGCCCGTCGAGGAGCAGCCCACCCGGCCCGCCGGGATCCCGTCCACGCCGCTCGGTCCGGTATAGGAACAAATAGCTTTCGTGGGATCTGCGCGGGTGGGATTCAGCCCCCGGTCCCGGATGATCCCCTGTAGCCATACGCGAAACCGGACATTATTTCGCGAATGATCAATGTGAGCCCGTTGACAGCCACTTTAGAAAACAATAGCGTTTGGCCCAGTGGTCCTCCGGGTTGAGCAAGCGTCACAGACGGCGCCAGGCAACCGGGGAATACAGGGAGGTGGAGCCGTGACTGACACGGCGAGAGAGACCTACGAGTCACTCAACATCGAGCCGAAGCCGCTGCGGCCGCACATCCTGGCTGCGGCGACGGTCGTCTTCGGCGACGACTACTACGGTGGCCGTCGGGAGACGATCAACCTGTCGGGCTTCGTGCAGATGAACAAGTGGCCGATGCCGGGGTTCAAGCACACCGTCGACGAGGACGGGACGGCGAGCTTCAACCTGGAGCTCATCAGCGCCCCCGAGGTCGGCATCAAGGGGTTCAGCTACACGCTAAACGACCGGATCCAGATCCTGTCGAACCCGTACCTGCCGAACACCGGTCACATCAAGCAGATCGTGCCCGGCAAGAACTTCCCCGCGGAGTTCTACATCCGGCGGTTCGGCATCCTGGAGACCAGCACCATGCGGCTGGCCCACCGGGGTGTCATCGACGTCAAGGGCATCGTGGACGGCCTTCCGCCGTACAAGACCCCGCTCACCTCGCCGTTCCTCGGCCGCCCGTACGGCGACCAGGGCGAGGTCATGCCGGCGCACAACGTGGTCCGGGGCACCAACCTCCCGGCCGCGTGGTACCCGTCGAACGACGACAACGAGGCCGTCGGCAACACGCCGAGCGCCTTCTTCGCGTCGAGCATCGGCCCGTGCGTCTCGATGCTGGTCGACCCGTCGATCATCATCCAGGCCTCGACCGAGGCGAAGATCAAGGTTGAGGTCAACGGCCGCACCGAGGAGATCGAGCTCGCCGGCGACTACCCGCTCGCCGCGGGCGCCGAGATCCTCCTCTTCGGGCCGGAGAAGCACGACCAGGGCTCCGGGGTGCTGGCCCAGCTCGCCCGCGTGGCGCTGGTGGGCAACAGCCCGGCTCTGGGCGGCAAGGTCATGCTGCGGGCCAGCTTCTTCACCGTCTCGGGCGGCCAGCTCGGCGACGGCAACGAGGAGAGCCTGAGCCGGCTGCGCTACCCGGGTGAGCTGCACTTCGACGCTCACTTCGAGCTGGTGACCCCGTCCGCCACGCTCTACGCGGCGGCCCCGGTGCACCTGAGCGGCCAGCTCAAGGACCTGGAGCCGACCGGCACGCTGCTGACCGCCGACCACGCCGACGCCGCGCTGCGGACGAAGGACGGCGAGTCCCGGGCGCGCCTGACCGGCGTGTCGATGAAGCTGGGTGACGCGCTGGTGGGTTCGGAAGCCTACGTCAGCGCGTGACGACCAACCGCCGTTGGTAGTCCCGAAAGACGTCGTCCCGGGTGGCCTCCTGTCACCCGGGACGCCGTCACTCTCCAGGGGTGGCAGTTATGTTCGAGCGGTTCACCGACCGAGCGCGACGGGTTGTCGTCCTGGCCCAGGAAGAGGCCCGGATGCTCAACCACAA